>JAICVH010000140.1 GCA_025935435.1 Burkholderiales bacterium | reverse complement strand
CGCGTCGCCCGGGCGCGTAGCCGCCATGCTTGCGGCGATGGTCGCGAGCGTTTCGCTGATGGTCGCAATGGCGATCATGGTGACGTCGTTTCGGCACTCGCTCGACGACTGGTTGACGGTGATGCTGCCGGCGGATCTTTATGTGCGCGGAGCCTCCCAATCGGCGTCATTTTCCATAGGCGAGCGGCGCGCGCTTGCCGGCGTGCCCGGCATCGCACGCGCCGAGTTCATGCGTGTGACGTCGCTCGTCGTCGACGCATCGCGACCGTCTGTCACGCTGCTCGCGCGCGACATCGACCCGGCCCACCCGACGGCACGGCTCGCGCTGGTCGGCTCGTTCATCGTGCCGGGGAATGACGCATCACCGCCGGTCTGGGTCAGCGAACCGGTCGCCGACATGTATGCGGTCGACGTCGGCATGCCGCTGTCGGTGCCGCTCGCAGGCCGGCGTGTCACGTTCACCGTCGCAGGCGTATGGCGCGATTACGTACGTCAGCAGGGCGCGCTCGTCGTCGAACGTTCACGCTACGCCGCGCTGACGGGTGACGACAGCGTCAACGAGGCGGCGCTGTGGCTCGCGCCCGGCACGAGCATCGGTGACATTCGCGCGGCTGTCGCGCGGGTCGCGGGTGGATCGCACGCGCTGCTGGCAACGCCCGCCGACCTGCGCAAGTTGTCGCTCGCTGCATTCGACCGCACGTTCGCCGTCACCTATGCGCTCGAGGCGGCAGCGGTGCTGATCGGGCTTGTGGGATTGTCGGCCACGCTCGTTGCGCAAACGCTCGCACGCAGCCGCGAATTCGGCATGCTGCGCCATGTTGGAATGACACGGGGGCAACTGCAGCGAATGCTCGCCGTCGAGGGCGCGGCATTGGGAGCGCTCGGCACGGCGGCGGGGTTTGCGCTCGGCTTTGTCATCAGCCTGATTCTCGTGCACGTCGTGAACCGGCAATCGTTTCACTGGGGCATGGACTTGCACGTGCCATGGTCGGCACTGGCGCTGCTGGCGATGACGCTGATCGCGCTTGCGAGCGTCACCGCCCGTGCGAGCGCGCTCGGTGCGACGAGCATCAGTGCAGTGCGTGCCGTGCGCGAGGACTGGTGATGATGCGGCTCGGGCGCCGTCGCCTGCTGCTCGCACCGCTCGCGTTGCTCGCCCCGCGCGCGCGTGCGGACGTCGACCTTCCGGACGTGCGTGGCGACGTCGCACTCGCCTTTCCGCGCGACGAAGCCGCGCACGTCACGTTTCGCAACGAGTGGTGGTACGTCACCGGCTGGCTGCGCGATGCGCAGGCGCGCGAACGCGGCTTTCAGATCACGTTCTTTCGCAACCGCCCGGGTGTCGCGGAAGCAAGCGGCAGCCGGTTCGCGCCGCGTCAATTGCTGTTCGCGCACGCCGCACTCGCCGATCCCGACCACGGGCGCTTGATCGTCGACCAGCGCGCAGCGCGCGAGGGCTTCGGGCTCGCGCGTGCGTCCGAGCAGGCGATGGACGTGCGAATCGACGACTGGTCACTCGTCGGCAGCGATGACGGCTATCGAACGCATGTCCTCGCCACAGCGTTCGCCTTCGAGTTCTCGTTCGCTGCGCGTTCGCCGATCCTGTTGCAAGGCGATGCAGGCGTGAGCCGCAAGGGCCCCGATCCGCGCGACGCGAGCTACTACTACAGCCGGCCGCATCTCGACGTCAGTGGCTCGCTCACGCTTCGTGATCGCTCGACCCCAGTGACCGGCGTCGCGTGGCTCGATCACGAGTGGTCGAGCCGCTACCTGATGCAGGGCGCGGTCGGCTGGGACTGGACGGGCGTCAATCTCGACGACGGCGGCGCGTTGATGGCGTTTCGCATCCGCGATGCGCGTGGTGAAGCGCTGTGGGCGGGCGGCGCGTACCGCGATGCGCTCGGCGCACGCCGGCCGTTGGGCCCTGCCGACGTCACATTCCACGCGGTGCGGCACTGGCGCTCCCCTCGCACCGGCATTGCCTATCCGGTATCGTTCCGGGTGCGCACCGCCGAGCGCGAGTGGTTGCTCGAACCGCTGTTCGACGATCAGGAACTGGATGCACGCGCGGGCGTCGGCGTGCTGTACTGGGAAGGCGCCGTCCGTGCAACGATCGACGGTCGAGGCGCCGGTCGCGGCTATCTGGAGCTGACCGGCTACGGAGAACCGCTGCGCATCTGAAATGCCGACCATGACACGCATGGATACCTGGGCTGCCGGCGAACGCTACGAGCCGTATGTCGGTCGCTGGAGCCGGTTGGTCGCGCGCAACTTTCTCGACTGGCTGGCGTTGCCTGCCGGCATCGACTGGCTCGACGTCGGTTGCGGTACCGGCGCGTTGTCGCGCACGATCGTCGAGCACGCATCACCGCGAAGCGTGCATGGCATCGATCGCTCCGCGGAATTCATCGAGTATGCACGTGCGCACACGGATGATGCGCGCGTGCGGTTCGACGTCGGCGACGCCGGGACACTTCCCGTCGACAACGACTGCGCCGACGCGGCCGTCTCCGGGCTCGTGCTGAACTTCGTTGCGCAACCGGAAGCGATGCTCAGCGAGATGCGGCGCGCGGTACGCGCGGGCGGCACGCTCGCCGTATACGTCTGGGATTACGCCGAGGGCATGCAGCTGATGCGCCACTTCTGGGACGCGGCCTCCGCACTCGATCCCGCGGCGCACGAACTCGACGAAGGCGTGCGTTTTCCGATGTGCCGTCCCGAACCGTTGCGTCGGCTCTTCATCGATGCAGGGCTCGAGCGCGTGGACGTTGCGCCGATCGACATCGCGACGGTGTTCCGAGACTTCGATGATTACTGGTCACCGTTCCTGGGCGGCCAGGGGCCCGCGCCCGGCTACGCGATGTCGCTCGACGATGCGCGGCGAAGTGCGCTTCGCGAGCGCATTCGGTCGGGACTGCCAATCGCGCCCGATGGCAGCATTCATCTGATGGCCCGCGCGTGGTGTGCGCAGGGACGCAAATAAGCGTCGGACTCGCGTTTCGATCAGTTACCGCCGCTCGGCGACGAACACGCCGGGGATGTCGCGCGCAAGCTGCAGCGCGCGCTTCAGCTGGCCGACGCTCTCGACTTCCAGCGTGAACGCCATGCGCGCCTGGTGCTGGCGCGTCTGCGTGTTGACCGCGGTGACATTGATCCGTTCGCGCGTCAGCAGTTCCGAGATGTCGCGGAGCAGGCCTTGCCGATCGCTCGCCTCGACGACGATATCGACGGGAAACAATTGCTCGCGCGGCGCGCCCCAGTCGGCCTCGATCAGCCGCTCGGGTTCGCGGTCGCGAATGCGTGCAACGTTCGCGCAGGCTGCGCGGTGAATCGTGATGCCCTTGCCGCGCGTGACGAATCCCACGATCGGATCGGGCGGCGCGGGCTTGCAGCAGCGCGCGAGCCCGGTCAGCAACCGGTCGACGCCGACGACGAGAATGCCGTGGCCGCTGTCGCTCGCTCGGCTGCGTCGCGTGACGACTTCGGGTTCCGCCGGCCGCGCGTCATGGGACCCGGTCGGCTGCGCAACCGCGTGAATCGCCGCCTGCACCTGCTTGCTGTGAATCTCGTCGCGCGCAAACGCCGCGAACAGTTCCTCGGTCTTCGCGAATCCCGCTTTCGCAGCGACCGCGTCGAGCTTCAGCGCCGTCTGCCCGAGACGCGCGAGTTCGCGCTCGACCATCAGACGTCCCTGCGCCACCGTCTCCTCGTGCTGCTGAGCCTTGAACCATTGCCGCACCTTGGCGCGCGCGCGGTGGCTTTGCACATAGCCGAGATCCGGATTCAGCCAGTCGCGTGACGGACCGCCCTGCTTGGCCGCGATGATCTCGACCTGCTGGCCGTTACGCAGCGCGTAGTCGAGCGGCACCATCTGTCCGTCGACGCGGGCACCACGACACCGGTGCCCGAGGCTCGTATGCACGGCATACGCGAAGTCGATCGGCGTCGCTCCGCGCGGCAGATCGACGACCTTGCCCTGCGGCGTCAGTACGTAGATCGATTCGGTGAACAGGCTGCTCTTGAACGCTGACAGCCATTCGCCGGTTTCCGCGACCGCGTCCTTCCAGTCCAGGATCTGTCGCAGCCACGCGATCCTGTCGTCGAAGCCCGCATCGCGCCGGTCCGCGGTGCCGGTGCCTTCCTTGTACCGCCAGTGCGCGGCGACACCGTATTCGGAGTGCCGGTGCATATCGTGCGTGCGGATCTGCACCTCGAGCGGCTTGCCTTCGGGACCGATCACCGCCGTGTGCAGCGATCGGTAATTGTTGGCCTTCGGCTTGGCGATGTAGTCGTCGAATTCGCCGGGCAGCGGCGTCCACAGGTGATGGACGACGCCGAGCGCCGTGTAGCAGTCGCGGACCGACTCGACAAGGATGCGAACGGCACGAATGTCGTAGAGCGCATCGATGCCGATCTGCTTGCGGCGCATCTTGCTGAAGATGCTGTAGATGTGTTTTGGCCGGCCGCTGACGTCTGCGGAAAGTCCGACGTCCGCTAGTTCGCTGCGCAGCAGGCCGACCACGTGTCCGATGTAGCGCTCGCGATCCTGACGCCGCTCATCGATGAGCCGTGCGATGCGCTTGTATTCGGTCGGCTCCAGCGCACGCAGCGACAGGTCCTCGAGTTCCCATTTGAGTTGCCACAGGCCGAGGCGATTCGCGAGCGGCGCGTAAATGTCCATCACCTCGCGCGACGCCGCGCGACGACGATTCTCGTCGCCGTTCATCAGGAAGCGCAGCGCCTGCGTACGCTCGGCGAGCTTGATCAGTACGACGCGGACGTCCTCGACCATCGCGAGCAGCATCTTGCGCAGGTTTTCCGCTTGCACGGCGCGCTGCTCGGTGTCGGCACCAATTGCGACGGCCTGCACCGAGTCCATCCGCGCGACGCCGTTGACGAGCGCCGCAACGCCGTGGCCGAATCGGGCGGCGAGCGCGGTTTCGTCGTAGTTGGGCAACGACGGCAGACCGACGAGCAGCGCCGCCGTCAGGGAATCCGGGTCGAGTCGCTGGGCCGCGAGGATGCCGGCGGCGCCGAGTGCGCGTGCGAGCATCGGTTCGCCATCGGCATTGCGCGCATCGCCGGCGGCGGCGCGTGCCACGTCGTACGCACTCGCGAGACGCGCACGATCGGCGTCGGTGTAGATCGTTGCGAGCGAATCGAGCCACGCGCGCACCGCGTGCGGCGCGGCGGCCTGCGGCGCAGCGTGCGTGACGGCGACCATGCGTGGATTATAGCGGCCGCTCCTCTGCAAGCGACCGGGCGCACCGGCGTGCGGGTCGTGGTCTACGAGCGCAATTCGGCGATGTAGTCGCGCACGACGCTCGCGAAATCCGCATCGCCGCGCATGCCGAGCGCGGCACCGATCCGCGCATCGAAACGGGCCGGCCACGTCGACACGATACGATCGATCGCCGGATCGTAACGCCACTGGACGCGCTCCGCGACGCTGGCGCCGGCAACCTCGCGAAGTGCAGCCACCATGTCGCCGACCGCGATGGCGATGCCTGGCACGTTGATCGCGCGAAACGCCGGCAGCCGCGATGCGTCGACGTCGTGACCGACGAGCAGATTGTCGACGACCGCGCGCGGCGATTGCACCCACAGCTGCGTTTCGGGCGCCACCGGACAGATCGCCTCGACGCCGGCGAGCGGTTCGCGAATGATGCCGCTCGCGAACGATGATGCGGCGAGATTCGGCTTCCCCGGACGAACGACGATCGTCGGCAGACGCAGTGCGCGACCGTCGATGAAACCCTTGCGACTTATGTCGTTGACGAGCAATTCGCCGATCGCCTTCTGCGTGCCGTACGACGACTGCGGCGTCACGCGCGCATCGTCGGGCAGCGCATCGGGCAGCGCGCCGCCGAATACCGCGATCGAGCTCGCGAATACGAATTTGGGTGGCGTGACGCAGGCGCGACAACGCTCGAGCAGGTGCCTCGTCGCATCGACGTTCACGCGCATGCCGATGTCGAAATCCGCCTCCGCCTGCCCGCTGACCACCGCGGCGAGATGAAACACCGAATCCGTATCCGGCGTGACAACGGCATCGACGAATGCCCGGTCATCCAGGCTTCCCTGCATGCTGCGCACGCGGGGATCTTCGTTGATCGCGGCCTTCGTCAGGTCCGCGAGCACGACTTCGCGCACCGGCTGCTCGATGCCGCGCGCGTCGTTCAGCGTTCCACGCGAAAGAATCGCCGCCGCAAGCCGGCTACCGAGAAATCCCGCTCCGCCGGTGATCACGACGCGCATCAGTGCGAGCCCCTGTCCGTGCAAAGTCCTGCGATAGAGATAGACACTGACCGCCGCCCTACAGCGCCTGCCCCGCCGCCGCGGCGATCGCGTGGGCGATCGTCTCGGCGTGTGCATCGGCCAGCGAGCGATCGCGCGCCTCGACCATGACACGCAGCACCGGTTCGGTACCGGACGGCCGCAACAACACACGCCCGGCGGTGCCGAGCGAGGATGCGGCAACGCGCTCCGCCGAGGTCACCGTCTCGCTCGCACGCCAATCGAATCCACGCTGCACCGGCACGTTGATCAACCGCTGCGGGAACAACGT
>JAICVH010000458.1 GCA_025935435.1 Burkholderiales bacterium | reverse complement strand
CGATATGGCCGAGCAGGCTCTGTGCGCAGTGACCCGGCGGAAATACGCGCGAATCGAAGTCCAGCGGACATCCGCGGTTCAGCAAGCGCGCGGCATTCCCGCCGAAAACCAGCCACCCGACGTAGCTCGACGACACGTCGAACAACGCGCCACCAGCCGCATTCACCGCATTTCGCGCAGCATCGAAATCGTCGGCACGTAAAGCGGCGGAACGGACGAACAGCCAGGACGAAGGACCGAGCCACAGCAGCGCGTCATCGATGCGTGTTGCGGGGCGACCCGAATCATCCGGTCGGCGATCGCCGCGCACCGCGCTGCCGTTCGCCTGCACCGGCACCTGCAATCCGGTGACGCCCGTGACGGCGGCAACGAACGCGGCGTCGACCGGATTGCCGCGGATATTCCACGCGCAATCGAATCGAATGTCGGTCACGACGACGTCAGACACGAAGGCGCTCGCCGTTGGCGTCGATGAATACCGGCGGGCCCACTTTGACCTTGGCCCTGGCAGCGGCAAGCGGCGATACCGCCCATAACGATTCGCCGTGGCGCGACCGTCCAGCGGCCAGCAGCGCGAGCGCAATCGAGGCGCCGACGTGCGGACTCACGCACCAGGACGTCACGTGCCCGAGCATCGGATTTTGCGGTGCGCGATCCGGATCGGCGACCAGCTTGGCGCCGCGCGGAATCTCCGCGCCCGCTTCGGCCGTGAGCCCTACGAGTTGCCAGCGGTCGGCTGCATTCAGCGCAGGCCGTGCGAGCAGCGGCTTGCCGATGCACCACTTGTTCGGATTGACGAGCTTCTCCATGCCGAGATCGGCCGCCGTCGTGCGCCCATCGATCTCGGCACCGATGACAACGTGCCCTTTTTCAACGCGCAGCGTGTTCATCGCTTCGGTGCCGTACGGCATGATGCCGAACGGCTCACCGGCTTCGAGCACCGCCTCCCACATCGCGCGACCGTGAACCGACGGCACGTGAATTTCGTACGCGAGCTCTCCCGAATAACTGATGCGGAACAACCGCCCGGCAATCGGACCCGTCGCCGTTCGGAGGTTGCATGCGCCGACCGCGAGGAACGGAAAGGCTTCGTTCGAGACGTCGACGTCGACAACCCGGGCGAGCGTCTGCCGTGATTTGGGACCCGACACCGCGGCCGCAGCCCAGTTTTCGGTGACCGACGTCGCGTAGACATCGAGATCGGGCCAATCGACCTGCAGCAGCCGTTCGAGCGCCTGCATGACGACCACGGCATTGGCCGTCGTCGTCGTCATCAGGTAGTGCGACGAATCGAGCCGCGATGTCGTGCCATCGTCGCGGACGAAGCCGTCCTCGCGCAGCATGATCCCGTAGCGACAGCGCCCGACCTGCAGGTTGTCCCAACGGTTGCTGTAGACGCGATTCAGGAATTCGGCGACGTCGCGGCCCTGCAGCTCGATCTTCCCGAGCGTCGATACGTCGACGACGCCGACGTTCTCGCGGACATTGCGCGCTTCGCGCATTGCCGCGCCGTCTTCGGATTCGCGCGGCCGCGGGTAGGAATGCGGACGCTTCCACAATCCCGCGTTGACAAAGCGTGCACCGTGCTCGGCGTGCCACGCATGCATTGCGGAGTAGCGCGTGGGCTCGACATGCGCACCGCTCGCGTGACCCGGGAAAGCGCCGAAGGTGACCGGTGTGTAAGGCGGACGAAACGTCGTCGTGCCGACTTGCGCAATCTCGACGCCCCGTTCCTCGGCGAGCAGCGCGAGTCCGATCACATTGCTGGTCTTGCCCTGGTCGGTCCCCATGCCGAGCGTCGTGTAACGCTTGAGATGCTCGACCGACTCGTAACCTTCATGCGCAGCGACGGTGACATCGCGGACGGTCACGTCGTCCTGAAGGTCGACGAACGATTTTGCGTTGCGGCCCGAGCGAACCGCCCAGAACGCCTCGTTGGCCACACCGGAAGTCGCCGACGGTACGTCCGCGGCCGTCGCCTGCGGTCCCGTCGCACGCGCGCGTCGTGCACCGTTTCGACGATCCGTCGCACCGGCGCGATCGACCGCCCGGTCGCCCGCCGCCTCGCCATCGGCGATGGCAGCAGCGAGCGAAAAGATTCCGCGCGCGGCGCCCGCCGCAATCACGGCCAGCGGTGATTGGTCAGGCAGGAAACTCGCCGTCGATGCGTCATAGCGAAGCGTACCGCGCGCCTGCGAGAACAAATGCACGGCCGGGCTGAAGCCGCCCGACACGGCCACCAGGTCACAGTCGAGCGTCGTCGATGCGCCGCCGTTACGCGAATGAACCGCCACCCCACGCACATGCAGGCGACCACGCGCCCGCGTCATCACCGAAGCCGGCAACAGAGGAAGGCCGACCGCACGCGCATGGGTCGGCAAGGGGCCGTCAAGCTTCTCTTTGGTCCGCACGTCGACGATGCCGGCGATCGTTACGCCCGCGTCGTGCAGCGCGAGCGCCGACGCATACGCAGCATCGTTGTTGGTGAAAATCGTCGCACGCGTCCCCGGCTTGACGCCGTAGCGCTTGACGTAGGTCAACGCCGCACCGGCGAGCATCGTTCCGGGAAGGTCGTTGTTTTCATACGCGACACCGCGCTCGATCGCACCCGTCGCAAGCACGACCGACTTGGCGCGAATCAGCCACAGCCGTTGCCGCGGCACGCCGGCCGGCGGTGTACGCAGATGGTCGGTGACGCGTTCGATGGCGCCCACCAGGTTGTCGTCGTAATAGCCGAATGCGGTCGTGCGCGACAGCATCGTCACGTCCGCCTGCGATGCGAGGTCCGCAAGCGTCTGCGCCGACCATGTTTCGGCCGGCCGATCCGCAATCGCGGCATCGCTTCCCGGGACGCTCGCGCCGAAGTTCGACGACTGCTGGCATACGATGACCCGTGCACCCGCGCGTGCCGCAGCGCGCGCGGCCGCGAGTCCCGCTGCGCCACCCCCGATCACCAGCACGTCGCAGTGCGCAAACTGGTGCTGGTACAGATCCGGGTCGGACGTCGCCGACGCGCGTCCGATGCCGGCCGCGCGACGAATCAGGTATTCGTACCGAAGCCACGCGCGGGGCGTGG
>JAICVH010000259.1 GCA_025935435.1 Burkholderiales bacterium | reverse complement strand
GCCCCGACGCGCTGCAAGTGCTCGCACTTGAAGAACAGCGAAGCACCCGCCTCGGCGTCGATCGCGGCGCAGGTCATGACCGGCGTTTGGTGAACGTGCGGCGCAATGCGCGCCGCGGCAGCGCGAATCGCCGCGAGATCGGGAAGATCGAGCGTGACCCTGGCGCCGTACATCAAAGGCCTACGTACGCGCGCCGTGCCACGCGTCCTTAGCTTCCCGACAAACCGTGCGCGTTCGGGAAGAACATTTCCTTCCAGGAGTCGGGTTTGACCTTGATCGATCCGACCTTGTACATGAAGTTGACGTACTTCATCACGTTGTTCGGCGTCGTCGTATAGACGATCGACGGATCGTTCAGCATCTTGACGATATCGTCGAGGCTGTCCTTGTCCTTCGAAATGCGCAAATACGCCTGCGCCGCCGCGCGCTTGTCGCGGTTGATCATCGTGGTCGCCTCGTCGAGCGCCGCCATGAATGCCGCGTAGAGCTTCGGGTTCTCGTCGTGAAATTTCTTCGTCGTCCACACGACGTTGAACGTGGCCGGCGCACCGAGAACGTCGTACGAGCTGAACACCTTGTGCATCCCCGGCTGCTCGAGTTCCTGGTACTGGAATGGGGGCGAACCGAGGTGCGCAGTGACCTCCGACTTGCCCGACAACAGTGCGGTCTCCGCATCCGGATGCGCCATCGATACGGTCAGGTGGTCGAGCTTGTTCTGCTGGCCTTCGCCAAACGCCTTTTCGGCGGCCATCTGCAGCGTGACCGCCTGGATCGAGACCTTGACGGCGGGCAGCGCGATCTTGTCCTTGTCGGTGAAATCCTTCAGCGTCTTGACGTTCGGATTGCGCGTGACCAGGAACAGCGGCATCGAATTGATCGCCGACGTCGCCTTGACGTCGAGCGTGCCGCGCGTCTTCGCCCATAGCGTCGTGAACGGACCGACGCCGCCGGACGCAAACTGCAGGTTGCCGGACAGCAACGCGTCGTTCATCACGGCACCGCTCGCGAATTTCGACCACTCGACCTTGACGTCGACGCCCGCGGCCTTCGCATGCTTCTCGAGGAGCTTCTGGTCCTCCATCAGCATCAGCGGCAGATAGCTGATGCCGTACTGACGCGACACGTGGATCTCGCTCATCTCCGCCCGGGCGGGCAACGCCGCGCACGCTGCAAGCGCAATGAGCGTGATCAGTCGCAATCGAATGCTTTGCCCGGGACCTACTCGTTGCGTGGTAATCACCGTTCCATCTCCTCGTCAATGATGCGTCGGGCTGCCGCGCGACATGCGCAGCCGTCCAACCGGCGCCTCAGGCGCTCTCGTAGAGTCTCGTCAGCACGAACTCGCGATGGCCGAGGGCCTCGGCCGCCGTCAGTCGGCCGTTCGCAGTCCGGAACATCATGTCGATCAGCTTGTCGCCCGCCTGGTCCATCGTGATTTCGCGCTGAAGCAACCCGGACGTGTCGACATCGACGTGCTCATTCATCGTGCGCACGGTACGCGGGTTCGCGCAGATCTTGATGACGGGCAGGATCGGGTTGCCGATCACGTTCCCCTGCCCCGTCGGGAAGAAGTGGACGACGTAGCCGGCGGCGGCACAAAGCGTCACCATTTCGGCGGCCGCCGACGAGCTGTCCATGAACCACAGGCCTGCATGCGTCGGCGTCTCGGCCTTGTCGAGCACCCCGTCGACCGTGCATTTGCGTCCGATCTTCTGGATGTTGCCGAGCGCCTTTTCCTCGATCGTCGTGAGGCCGCCTGCGATGTTGCCCTTCGTCGGCTGTGAGTCCGAGAGGTCGGACGTCTTGTGGCGGTTGATGACCTCCTGGTAGCGATCGAAGACCCGCATGAAATCAGCCCGTACCTGGTCATCGCGACAGCGGGCCGCCACGATCTGCTCGCCACCGGTCAGCTCGGTCGTCTCGCCGAACACCAGCGTGCAACCCGCGGCGTGGAGCTTGTCGAACGCATCACCCACCGTCGGGTTGGCGCCGCAACCCGACGTGGTGTCCGATTCGCCGCATTTCGTCGATACCCACAGCTCGCGCAGCGCACAATCGCTACGCGCGAGCTCGCTCGCCCATTGCACGTATTCGCGCGCCGCCTTCGACGCCCGCATGATCGTGTCGTGGTCACCGTGCAATTCGATACCGAACCCCTGCACCGGCTTGCCGGTCGCGGCGATGCCGTCGACGACGCGCTGCGTCCACTGGTCTTCGATGCCGATCACGACGACGGCGGCGACGTTCGGGTTGCTCCCCGTCCCGATCAGCGTGCGGAAATGCAGCTCGAGATCGGCGCCGAACTGCAGGCGACCATAAGGATGCGGGATGGCGAGCGCACCCTTGATGTTGTGCGCGACCGCTTCGGCGGCCGCGTTCGACAGATCGTCGACGGGGAGAATGACGACGTGATTGCGTACGCCGACGCGACCGTTTTCACGGCGATAACCCTGGAACGTCTGTTTCATCGCTACCAACGCTTCGTCTTGATATTGTGAACGTGCGCGTGTTCGCCCTTGCGAATCGGTTGCACGACCTTGCCGATGTCGACGCCGTACTTGATGACGGTGTCGCCAACGGCCATGTCCTTCAGCGCGACCTTGTGTCCGATCGGGATGTCCTGCCGGCACTCGAGTTCGATCGTGCGGTCCTCGTCGAGAATGAGGCCGGTCAGCGCAGTGCCGGCCTTGATCCCTTCGACGACGACGACGGCGACCGAGTCGTCCGGGTCGTGCAATACACAGTGAATCACGGGGTGCTCCTGCGCGCGGATTGGAGCGGTCCGGCATCGGGCCGGGGCGCTCATGTCAAGCGGATCGTACAACAGCAATGCGAAGCGTCCGCTGCGAAGCCTAACGGGCAACGCGCCCGCGTCTGTCAGGCGAGCGGCCGATATCTGCTCGCCGAGCGTTCGCGTGCGCGGGCGCGCTCGACCTCGCGATCGCGTGGCTCGGCGGTCGTCACCAACGAATCGACGAGCGTGCGCGATGCCGCCGTGATGTCGTCGAGCGCCCGCTCGAACGCCGCGCGGTTCGCCTTCGATGGGCTGTTGAACCCGCTCACCTTCCGTACGAACTGCAGCGCCGCTGCGCGCACTTCCTCGTCAGTGGCAGGCGGCGCGAAATTGAACAACGTTCGAATGTTCCTGCACATGCTCTCCATCCTGTCTGGCCGCCCGCGGCCTTGAAAACCATCAGTCGCGTATCGTCTGCCAGACGCGTTCGGACGTCAGTGGCATCTGCAACGCCGGCGTTTTTGCGGCGAAGCCGTTTCTGGCCAGCGCATCGGCCACGGCATTCACGACCGCCGGCGTGGCGCCTATCGTGCCAAGCTCGCCCACGCCCTTGACGCCCATCGGATTCGTGAGGCACGGCGTCGACTCGTCCATCGTCATCTCGAAATGACGGAGCATCGCCGCGTGCGGGATCGCATAGTCCGAGAAACTTGCGGTCTGCGCCTGTCCGGACTCCGGGTCGTAGACGAACCGTTCGCATAGCGCCTGCCCGATACCCTGCGCAGCGCCGCCTTCGAGCTGCCCGATGACGACCATCGGGTTCACGACGCGACCGACGTCGTTCACCGACCAGTAGGCATCGAGTTCCACGGCGCCGGTGTCCGGATCGACCTCCACTTCACAGACGTGACAGCCGTTCGGCCAGCTTGCCGCGCCCACCGAACTCGTCGATCGCAGATCGATGCGCGCACCCGCCTGACGCTGCGCGAGCTCGAACAGGCCGATGCGGCGATCGGTGCCGGCGATCACGAATGCACCGTCGCGGTACTCGAGGTCGGTCGCTGCCGATTCAAGCGCACCGGCGGCGAGTTCTTGCGCCTTGGCAATCGTGCGCTCCGACGCGATGCGCACGGCCGAGCCGACGACGAACAGCGAGCGTGAGCCAGCACTGCCGAATCCCGTCGCGCGGTCGGTGTCGCCGAAGCGCACGTCGATCACTTCGGCCGGCACGCCGAACACGTCGACCGCCAGTTGCGTGAATGTCGTCGCCAGGCTCTGCCCCATTGGTTGTGCGGCGGTGAAGATTTCGATGCGACCGGCACCCGTCACGCTGACGTCGATCGTTTCCTCGAAGACATCGGCGCCGGTCCATTCGATAAACGTTGCGATGCCCTGGCCTCGCCAGCGCCCCCGTCGCCGCGAAGCTTCGGCGCGCGCATCGAAGCCATTCCAGTCGCCAAGCGCCAGCGCCGCGTCCATCACTTTCTCGAACTGCCCGCTGTCGTAGGTCTTCGCCATCGGGTTCGTGTAGGGCATCTGTTCCGGCCGAATCATGTTGCGCCGGCGCAGTTCGATGCGGTCGATGCCCGTCACGCGCGCGGCTTCGTCCATCAAGCGCTCGATAATGTAGATCGCTTCCGGGCGGCCGGCGCCTCGATACGGCCCTGCAGGCAGTGTGTGCGTGAGCACTGCCTTGATGCCGATGTCGATCGTCGCGATGTCATAGATGCTGGTCGACACCCACGGGCCGATCAGCAGCTGAATGACGACACCCGCCGGCGTCGCATACGCGCCGACGTTCGCGAGCGAGGCGACACGCAGCGCCAGGATGCGACCGTCACCGTCGAGCGCGAGTTCCGCCTTGCTGACGAGGTCGCGACCATGGCTCGCGGCCAGGAATTCCTCGATGCGCTCGGCGGTGAAACGTACGGG
>JAICVH010000266.1 GCA_025935435.1 Burkholderiales bacterium | reverse complement strand
TCAGCGTGTTCGGTTGCGGCGGCGATCGCGATCGCGGCAAACGTGCGGAGATGGGCGCGGTTGCAGGGCGGCTCGCCGACCGCGTGATCATCACCAACGACAACCCGCGCAGCGAAGATCCACGCGCGATCGCCGAGGACATCGCCGAAGGTCTGAATGCGGAACCGGCGTCGTGGGCGATCGAACTGGATCGTGCGCGGGCCATCGACCGTGCCCTTCGCGATGCGCGCGCGGGCGATGTGGTCGTACTGGCGGGGAAAGGCCATGAGGATTATCAGGAAACGAACGGCCAGCGGGTCGCCTTTTCGGACGCCCGTTATGTGTCGGATGCGCTCGCGCGCCGGAGCAACGGATGATGGACACGGCGATGGCCGCACGAGCGGTCGCTGGCTCCGTGATCGGCGACGCCGTGCGCTTCTCGCGCGTCACGACCGATACGCGCGGCCTCGCGCCCGGCGATTTGTTCGTCGCTTTGAAAGGCGATCGGTTCGACGGCCATGACTTCGTCGCACAGGCGCTCGCAAACGGCGCAGCGGCAGCAATCGTCGAGCGCAGTCGCGTCGCGTCGCTCGAGGGCAATCTCATCGCGGTCGACGATCCTTTGCAGTCGCTCGCGGCGCTCGCGACGTACTGGCGCAGCCGTTTCGCGATCCCCGTTGCCGTCGTCACGGGCAGTAACGGCAAGACGACAACCAAGGAGATGATCGCCGCGATTTTCCGGGCGGCGGTTGGCGATGACGCTGTTGCTGCAACGCCGGGCAACTTCAACAACGCGATCGGTCTGCCGCTCGCGGTGCTCGCCTTGCGTCTGCAACATCGCCTGGCGGTATTCGAGCTCGGCATGAACCACCATGGTGAAACGTCCGAGCTTGCGCGCATCGCGCAGCCCACCATCGCCGTCGTCACCAACGCACAACGCGAACACCAGGAGTTCATGCGTACCGTCGACGAGGTTGCCGCCGAACACGCCGATGCCATTGGCGCACTTCCGGAGAACGGAGCGGCCGTCATCAATGCCGACGATCCGCGCGTAGCGATCTGGTACGCCGCCGCACGGGGCGTAAGCGCGCAGACCGTGACATTCAGCATGCAAGGCGACGCGGACGTGCGAGGGAAACACGCTGAGGTCGCTGCTGGCAGCGCATTGGAGTTCTCGACACCGGCGGGCAACGGACATGTCCTGATTCAAGTTCCGGGCCGCCACATGGCGATGAACGCACTCGCGGCAGTCGCCGTTGGCCACGCCGCGCAGGTGCCGGTAACCGCGATCGTTCGTGGATTGCAAACGTTCCGGCCAGTGCGCGGCCGCCTTGTCACCGAAAAGACAGCAGCGGGCGTCACGGTGATCGACGATAGCTACAACGCGAACCCGGACTCCGTCCGGGCTGCAATCGACGTGCTGGCGAGCCACGCGCCGCCGCGCTGGCTTGCACTCGGCGACATGGGTGAAGTGGGCGACGAAGGGCCCCGCTATCACGAGGAAATAGGTACCTACGCACGCGCCGCCGGCATCGATCGGATGTTTGCGAGCGGCGAGCTCATGCGTCACGCGGTGCGAACGTTCGGGGCAGGTGCGGCGCATTTTGCGAGCGTTGACGATCTCGGGCGCGAACTCGCCGCACAAGCGCACGCGGGTGTGACTCTGCTCGTCAAAGGATCGCGTTTCATGCGCATGGAGCGCATCGTTGCGGCCGTTACGGGCACCTCCCACGGAGGGGCCCACTGATGTTGCTGTGGCTCTCCGAACTGCTCGCGCGCGACATCCGCGCCTTCAACGTCTTCGGTTATCTGACGCTGCGAGCGGTGCTGGCGACGATGACGGCGCTCGTCATCTCGTTCGTCGTGGGTCCGCGGATGATCGCGTGGCTCACGAAGATGCGCATCGGCCAGGCCGTGCGCGACGATGGGCCGCAGACGCATCTGACCAAGGCGGGCACGCCGACGATGGGAGGCGCGCTGATCCTCGTGTCGATCGCGATCACGACGCTGTTGTGGGCGGATCTCGACAATCGCTTCGTGTGGGTCGTGCTGCTCGTAACGCTCGGTTTCGGTACCGTCGGCTGGATCGACGACTGGCGCAAGGTGGTCGCGCGCAATCCCAAAGGCCTGTCGGTGCGCGGCAAACTGCTATGGCAATCGGTGATTGCCGGCATTGCCGCCGTCTATCTCGCGTTCTCCGTGTCGGCGCCGGACAACGCGACGTTCGCGCAACTGCTGCTCGCGTGGGCCAAGACCGGCTTCAGTACGGGGCTTACGCCGCGCGCGGACCTGATCGTGCCGTTCTTCAAGACGATCTCGTATCCGCTCGGTGTCTGGGGGTTCATCGCGTTGTCGTACTTCGTCATCGTCGGAACGAGCAACGCGGTGAATCTCACCGACGGCCTCGATGGCCTGGCGATCATGCCGACGGTGATGATCGGCTCGGCGATGGGCATCTTCGCGTACGTGAGCGGCAACGCCGTATTCGCGCGCTATCTCGGGTTTCCGCATATCCCGGGCGCTGGCGAACTCGCGGTCATTTGCGGCGCGATCGGCGGCGCCGGGCTCGGGTTTCTGTGGTTCAACGCGTATCCGGCCGATGTATTCATGGGCGACGTCGGTGCGCTGGCGCTTGGCGCCGCGCTGGGTGCCATCGCCATCATCGTGCGGCAGGAAATCGTGCTGTTCATCATGGGTGGCGTGTTCGTCGTCGAGACGCTCTCGGTGATGATCCAGGTGATTTCGTTCAAGACCACCGGCCGGCGCGTGTTTCGGATGGCGCCGCTGCACCATCACTACGAGCTCAAGGGCTGGAAGGAGAACCAGGTCGTCGTGCGCTTCTGGATCATCACGATGCTGCTGGTGTTGTTCGGACTTTCCACGTTGAAGTTGCGTTAGGTATGGCGCACCGGGCGAGGTCAAAATGAAGACGCGGTATCAGGGCCGCCGTGCGGTCGTTCTTGGTCTCGGCATCACCGGCTTGTCGCTCGTGCGTCACCTCGTGCGTCACGGTGCCGACGTTCGTGTCGCGAACACGCGCGACGATCCGCCAAATCGTGCTGCCCTCGCGCGTGCATTCCCGACGCTGTCCGTCGAGACCGGGCCATTCTCGGAAGCGACGTTCGAAGGCATCGACCTGATCGCCATCAGCCCGGGTGTGGATCGCCGCGCCGCCGCAATTTCCGCGGCAATCGATGCGGGGATCGAAACCGTCGGCGACATCGAACTCTTCGCGCGCGCACTGCCCGCCGGGCAGAAGGTGCTCGCAGTCACTGGCACGAATGGCAAGACGACCGTCGCCTCGTTGACCGGGGCACTGACGCGCGCGGCCGGCCTGACGACGATCGTGGCCGGCAACATCGGTCACGCGGTGCTCGACGCACTCGCGCTGCATGAAGCGGGCGAGCCGTGGCCCGACGTCTACGTGCTGGAACTGTCGAGCTATCAATTGGAGTCGACGACGAGTCTCGCACCGGTTGCCGCGGCTGTCTTGAACGTCTCGCCCAACCACATGGATCGATACACCGGCATCGCGGATTACGCCGGTGCGAAGGCCAAGGTGTTCGAGCGCGCCACTGTGCAGATCCTGAATCGCGACGATCCAATCGTCCGGCTGATGCGGCTGCGCGGCCGCACGGCGCAGACGTTCGGCGCAAGCGTGCCGCTCTCGGAAGAGGAATGGGGACTCGTCGAGCGACCGAACGGCGCATGGCTTGCACGCGGCGGTGAACTGATCATGCAAACGTCGCGACTCGCACTCGTCGGCCGTCACAACGCGCTGAATGCGCTGGCAGCGCTCGCACTCGCGAGCTCCGTCGCCAAGCTTGGCCGGCCGATGCTCGATGCGCTCGCCCAGTATCGTGCGTTGCCGCATCGGATGACGCCGATCGCCGATGCAGGCGGCGTGCTGTTCATCGACGATTCCAAGGGCACGACGGTCACCGCGACACAGGCGGCGCTCGACGGCATCGGCAGGTCGGTCGTGCTGATCGCCGGTGGCGACGGCAAGGGCCAGAGTTTTGTTCCGCTCAAGGCGAGTGTCGACCGCGCGTGCCGCGCGGTGCTGTTGATCGGTCGCGATGCGCCACAGATTGCGCGCGCATTGAGCGGAAGCCACGCGCGCGTCGAATCCGTCGGAACGCTGGATGTGGCCGTCAAACGCGCGCTTGAACTTGCCGCGCCCGGCGACGCAGTGCTGTTGTCGCCGGCATGCGCAAGCCTCGATCAGTTTCGAGATTACGTCGAACGGGGTACTCGATTCGAAACGCTGGTGAAGCGCGCGCTCGAGGCGGACGTCGATGCGTAAGCTGCTGCTCGCAACCGCTGGCGCCAGCAGGCAGCCGCTGCGGCCGTTGCCACGCGAGCCTCGCGCGATGCTGACGTTCGACGTGTCGCTCGCCTGGACAGCGATGTTGCTGCTGGCGGTCGGGCTGGTCATGGTCTATTCGGCGTCGATTGCTATGGCCGAAGCATCCGCGCACACCGGCTATCGCGCGTGGTATTTCCTTGCGCGTCATGGCGCATTTCTGATGGTTGGACTGGTGGCGGCATTCGTGGCCTTTCAAGTCCCCGTCAAGGTATGGCAACGCGGTGCGATCTGGCTGTTCGTCATC
>JAICVH010000720.1 GCA_025935435.1 Burkholderiales bacterium | reverse complement strand
GCGATCGCAGATGCTGCGGACCCGATCGATTTGGCGTTCGATGCGCGACCCGTGGGCAATCTCGGACTTCAACTGCTTTCACACTACGCCGAGACGGTTACCTATGCGCGCCTGGACGCGCGCAACCGCATCACGCTGACGCTGAAGCGCCCAGCGTAATCGTCGTCGGTATATCGCGTCGCGCACGCGACCTTCGAATGCGGTGAACTTCGCGCGTCGTGCGACCTGTGCTGCAGCCCGTTGATGCGGCCAGACTGACAGCGTCCGATGGCACATGCCTTGCGTCGATTCTCGTATTCGACAAGGAGGCACCCATGGCACGCAGCACATTGAACACGACCGGAGAGAGCAATCCTTCGGTGCGCAAGGGACACGGAACGGGAGCGCTTGGCCCGAGCGATTCCACCGACAGCGGCAGCGACATCGTGGGCGGACCGGGTCTCAATCACGACGACGGATTGCCGCTGCAGCGGGGTACCACGTCCGATCCGGATGTCGATGCGGCGGGCACAACGGCGGGACCTGACATCGGCGATGCGGATCTCGATAGCGACAGCGACCGCTACGGGACGGGGGAGCGCGGCGCCGCCGGGCGGGATTCCACCGAAGCCGTCGACGAGGTGCTGACCGAGCATGACGCGGACGACATCGAATCGATCGACGAATCGGTGCCGCCGCGCGACGCGCTCGACATCGAATCGGACGACGTTCCCGACGAGGAAACGGAAGCCGCCGAAACGCTGTCGCGACGCCGCGACATCAATGGTGCGGTGAAACGGCGTCCCACCGGCTGAGCTTTCGCGTTGCAATATTTGCGCGGCGAACCGTAACGGTTACACGTCGACGCGCCGGCGCGCGGAGAGGCGCGCGCGTATTCGCGCACCGTGCAAATTCACGACGAGACCGGCGAATACCAGCGCGCCACCGAAAGCCTGCATCGGGGCGAGCGATTCACCTAGAAAGAGCGCGCCGCTCGCGAGGCCGGACACCGGGATCAGCAATGCAAACGGCGAGATCAGCGCCGTCGGATACCGGTGCATCAGGCGCGCCCACGACGCGAAGCCGAACAGCGTCGCGACATAGGCCATGAACAGCGCGCAACCCCACGTCAGCGCGCTGGCCGACAGCACGGCGTGGACCATGGCGGGACCGCCTTCGAAGACGTAAGCCGCGACCGCGAGCGGCACCGGTGGCACGAGACTCGACCATACGACGAGCGCGAACATCGCGTCGTCGTGCGTGCCTGCCGCGCGTTTCGCGATGATGTTGCCGCTTGCCCACGCGAACGCGGCGACGACGACGAGCATGAGGCCGATCAACGTCGACGATTGACCTTCGAGCATCTTGTACGCCGCCAACACGGCGACGCCGATCGCTGCGATGAGCGCGCCGACCACGTTTTCGCCATGAATCCGATCACCGAGAAAGGCGATGCCAAGTCCGATCGTGAAAAAGACCTGGATTTGAATGACGATCGATGAAAGGCCCGCTGGCATGCCGAGTTTCATGCCGAGAAACAACAGGCCGAACTGAACCACGCCGATCGCGAGACCGTAACCGATGACGAAGCGCATCGGCATCTGCGGCCGCGGGATGAAGAACACGAGCGGGACGGCGGCGAAAAGGAAGCGCATTGCCGCCAGCGCGAACGGCGGTACTTCGCGCAGGCCGACGGCGATCGGCACGAAGGAAAAGCCCCACAG
>JAICVH010000514.1 GCA_025935435.1 Burkholderiales bacterium | reverse complement strand
GCGCTGATCGTGATGGCGCACGGACCCGACAACGACGTCGCGCGCGCCGCCGACGCAGCCCGCGCCGCTGACAGCGGTCGCGATCTGATCGTTCCGCTGCTCGTCGTACACGGCGATGCCGACGACGTCGTCGCGCCGATCAATGGCGTTGCGCTCGTCGATCAGTACCTCCGATTCAACGCGCATCGCGCCGGTGTGCGCGGGTATCGGCCGGCCGCATCGTTGCCTCCGAGCGACGCGTCGATGCATGAAGCCACCGGAGACCGGCATGGCGTTCGTACCGACGACTGGCTTCGGGACGGCAGGGTCGTCGTTCGTCACGTGCAGGTCGAAGGTCTTGGACACGCGTGGAGCGGCGGTGACGAACGCTTTGCATTCGCCGACCCCCGTGGCCCGGACGCGCTCGAGCTGTTCGCCCGTTTCGCCGGCGAGGCGGCGGCTTGAGATAATGCTGGTTCGTCCATTGCGCCATCAGGAAAATCGATGCCCGTCACCGCGATGAATCACTTCACGATCCTCACCGACGACGTGCCGGGAACGATTGCGTTCTATCGGGAACTGCTCGGCCTGGTCGACGGCCCGCGTCCGCCGTTTGATTTTCCCGGCGCGTGGCTCTATGCCGCCGATGCGCCGATCCTGCACGTCGTCGGCGATCGTCCGTCCAACGAACTGCGAGCGGGCGTCATCGATCACATGGCGTTTTCCGCGCACGACCTGGCGGACACGCTGGCGCTGCTGACGTCGCGCAACGTGCCGCACACCTGCCGGCGACAGGCAGGTTCGGGTGTGTGGCAGGTGTTCTTCTTCGATCCCAACGGCGCGCGGGTCGAACTCGACTTCGATGCGCGTGAACCCGAGCATCGTCAGCCGGCCGGCGCGTGACGACGCCGTCGCTTCATCGCCCTCCGCCGCAGCTCGCGCCCGATCACCTCGTCGTCGCCGCAACGTCGCTCGAGCGGGGCGCGAACTGGATTGCGGATAAGCTCGGCGTCCAGCCGCAACCGGGCGGCCAGCATGTGACGATGGGAACGTACAACGCGCTGCTGCGTCTCGGCGCGCGGCTCTATGTGGAAATCATCGCGGTGGATCCGGGCGGCACGGCGCCGGCCCGCCCGCGCTGGTTCGACCTCGACGAACCGCGGATGCGCGCGACGCTCGCCGAGGGACCTGCGCTGATCCACTGGGTCGTGCGTACGTCCGACATCGAAGCGGACGCGCCGCGCTGCCCTGAAGCGCTCGGCGTCATCACGCCGATGCAACGGGGCGACCTCGCGTGGCGGATGACGATTCCCGACGACGGCCATCTGCCTGCGCGCGGCCTCGTGCCGACACTGATCCAATGGTCTGACGGACGTCATCCCGCCGATCGCCTGCCCGACGCAGGTCTGCAACTGATCACGCTCGCTGCCGAGCATCCCGATCCCGCGCCGGTGCGCGCCGCGCTTGCCGCGCTTGCATTGTCGGACACGTTGAAGGTGTCGTTTGGCCGCACGCCGCGTCTCGCCGCGATGTTGCGTACGCCGCGCGGGACGGTGACGCTATGACTTCGGGGTCGGAGGAATAAGTCGGTTACTTCGCTACCCCGAAGTCACTCATCCGAGTGCGCCGCGAGCCTCGATCGGCCAGACCGCTTCGACGACACCGCGGCGAACAGCGACGATCCAGTCGTACAGATTCACCGTCGGATCGCAGTGTCCCGGCACGAGCCAAACCCGTTCACCGAGCGTCGCGGCCGGTGCGCCGTCGGCAATCCGCAACACGCCGTGCTCGTCCGACGCCTTGACGTACTCCGCGCCGGCGCGAGCGTGGACGAGCGGCAACCCCGAGTCGAACGAAAATGCCTTCAATCCCGCATCGACGATGACACGCTCGGCGGATGGAACGCTCATCACGCTCGCGAGCACGTAGAGGCTCTGCTCGAACCGAGCTTCGGCTGCGTCGGTCACATTGCGGCCGTAGTCGGCATCCATGAACACGTAGGAACCCGGCTGCAACTCGTCGTAGACGCCCGAATCCCTTTCCAGCCGCCACGTGCCGGTGCCCGCGCCCGTCACCAGGTCGCACGTCATGCCCGCGGCAGCAATCGCCTCGCGCGTGCGCGTCGCGCCTTCGACCGCCGCTGCGATCGCATCGCGACGCGCGGCCGGTTCCCGCATGTGCTGCGCCGCACCTTGGTACGCCTGCATGCCCCGGAACCGCAGCGCCGGTGCATGCACGATGTCCGTCGCCAGCGAGACGGCGGGCGCACCCGGGGCGACACCGCATCGGCGGGCACCCACGTCGACCTCGATGTAAACGTCGAGCGTGACGTTGGCGCGTACGGCGGCGTCCGACAGCGTGCCGACTGCGGCCTGCGAATCGACGAGCACACCGATCGTCGCGTGCCTCGCGAGTGCGGCGAGACGCTCGACCTTGGCGCGCGCAACGACCTCGTTGGTGACGAGCACGTCGGCAATTCCCGCCTCCACGAATGCGGCGGCTTCATCGGTCTTCTGGCAGCAGATGCCGACGGCACCGCGAGCGATCTGCAACCGGGCGATCGACGCGCATTTGTGCGACTTCGCATGCGGCCGCAGACGAATGCCCCTGGTCGCGTCCGCCATCCGTTCGACGTTGCGCTCGAACGGATCGAGATCGACGATCAGCGCCGGCGTTTCGATTGCAGCGAGCGCGTCACCGACGCGCGCGGGAATGCGCTGCACGCCGGAGCCTAGTAAATGAAGACCCAGTACGCCAATGCGGCGATC
>JAICVH010000511.1 GCA_025935435.1 Burkholderiales bacterium | reverse complement strand
TGCTCGCACGGGCCCGCTGTACCGCGGCCGATCTGCAGTGCGGCACGCACGCGCCCGGGTTCTACGAAGCGCGCGGAGAATTACCGCCGCCGCCGCCGTATTCGCCGCTGCAGCACAACTGCTCGGGCAAGCACAGCGGGATGCTCGCGTGGTGCGAGCAGTGCGGCGAATCCAAGGCCGACTACCTCGCCTTCGATCATCCGTTGCAGGCCGCGATTCGCCGCGCGGTCGCGACGTTCACCGGCGTGGCCGAGCAGCGCCTGGTGAGCGGCATCGACGGCTGCTCAGCGCCCAACTACGCGGTACCGCTCGCCGCGCTGGCGCGGGCGTTTGCGCGGCTCGCGAGCGCGGATGTCGATCCCGACTACGGTATGGCACCGCGCATCCTCGCCGATGCGATGATGAAGCACCCCGGGATGGTGTCCGGCGAGCATCGCAGCGACCTCGCGTTGATGCAGGCGGGTCGCGGCGATTGGGTCGCGAAGATCGGCGCCGAAGGCGTCCAGGCGATCGGGATTCGCAGCCGCGGGATCGGCATCGCGATCAAGGTGAGTGACGGGCAGAAGCGCGGGCTCTACCCGGCGATCGTCGCCGTACTCGACGCACTGGGGCTCGTCGACGCTGCGGCGCGCGAAGCGCTGGCGCCATGGGCGACGCGAATCGTTCGCAATTACCGGGGAATCGAAACCGGCGCCGTGCGCCCGGCCGTCGCCCTGACACCCTTCGACGCGACGGCGTCCATATCGGAATCATGAGGCGCGCAGGGCCGTCCCAAACGTCGAATTGCTCCCCCGTGGGGGCAGCGAAGCGGCGAAGCCGCGAACGTGGGGGCACCACGTGACGCGCGCAGGGTTGATCCCACCCGTCGAACCGCGCCCGGATCGGGGGCAGGGCAGGGCCGTCCCAAGCGTCGAGCCCGGTGGAGGCGGCGCCGCGGCGAAACCGCCTCCCGTAAGGGGAACACCCGAATGCTGAACTTGGCAGGGCGGCGATGGTCTGTTGCTGCAAGTGTGCGCCACGCACCCTCGGCGGCCGAAACACCGGCCCCCCGATTGTGCTGTCGGCAGCCGCGCCCGCCGTTCGGCGGGCATAACAACGACATGAATCAGGGACTGCCCGCTTGATGGGTGATCGCGAAGTCGATCAGCAGCTCGTCGTGCGAGCGCAACGGGGCGACAAGCGTGCGTTCGAGCTGTTGGTCGCGAAGTACCAGCGCAAGCTGGGAAGGCTCCTGTCCCGGCTGGTGCGCGACCCGGCCGAGGTCGAGGACGTTACGCAGGAGGCTTTTATCAAGGCATACCGCGCATTGCCGAGTTTCCGCGGCGACAGCGCGTTTTATACGTGGTTGTACCGGATCGCCATCAACACGGCGAAGAATTATCTGGTCGCGATGGGGCGGCGCGCGCCGACGTCGACCGGGTTCGACCACGAGGATGCTGAAAGCTTCGAAGACGCCGAGCAACTGCGCGACTCGGCGACGCCGGAGGCCGAACTGCTGGGCAAGCAGATCGCCGCGACGGTGAATCGCGCAATGGAGCAGCTACCCGACGATCTGCGCACGGCGATTACGTTGCGCGAAATCGAGGGCCTGAGTTACGAGGAAATCGCGAGCGTGATGAATTGCCCGATCGGAACGGTTCGATCGCGCATCTTCCGCGCGCGGGAGTCGATCGCTGCCGAGTTACGGCCGCTGCTCGGCACCGATGAAAACCGGAGATGGTGATGAACGAGCAAATTTCGCGTCTGATGGATGGTGAAATCGACGCGTCGGAACTGGATGTCGTGTGTACAGCGCTGAAGGGCCACGACGCAATGCTGACGTGGACCTGCTATCACACGATCGGCGATGCGCTGCGCGGTGAAAGCGCGGTGACCCGCAGCGTACGCGCGGCGGTATCGACGCAACTCGCGAGCGAGCCCACGGTGCTCGCACCGCGTGTGCGTACGGTGTCGGGCGCAGCATCGTGGGCGTGGGCGGCCGCTGCGTCGATCGCCGCGGTCACCGTCGTCGGCTGGACCGCCTATTCGCTGATCGACGCGACGCCGGCGGGCTTCGCCAAGGCGCGCGAAGCCGGGACGATGCGCGCCGCGCAGATCCGGCCGCTCACCGTCCCAGCGGACTACCTGCTCGCGCACCAGGAGTACGCGCCGGCGAATGCCCTGCAGAGCGTCGGGCCGTACATGCGGGACTTCGCCGCGTCGAGTCCGTTGCGTCCCGCGGTGGCGGAGTGACGCGCTAGACGGTTCCGATGCAGCGCGCAATCCGCGTTTCCAGAATCATCATCGGCCGGTTCGCCCCGGCCGTGTTTGTGCTGGCGGTCGTTGCAACGGGCGCACAGGCGATGGATGCGGCGGCATGGCTCACGCGAGCATCGCAGGCGGCGCGGCAACTCGATTACGTGGGCACGATCGTCTACCAGATCGGCCCGCGCGTCGAATCGTCCCGCATCACGCATCTCTATGACAGCGGCCGCGAATTCGCGAAGCTCGTGAATCTCGACGGGCCCGCACGCGAGGTCGTGAGAAACGAGGGCGAAGTGCGATGTTATTACCCCGACGCGAAGCTGGTGCGCGTCGAGCCCGCGACGTTTCGCAACGTATTTCCGTCACTGTCGGCCGAACAGCAGCAATCGTTGTCGCGGTACTACGATTTCCGTGTGCTCGGCCAGGACCGCGTCGGCGGGCGGCCGGTGCAGGTCGTCGTATTCGAGCCGAGGGATGGACTGCGCTATGGCCACCGTTTCTGGTCCGACGGGGCGACG
>JAICVH010000178.1 GCA_025935435.1 Burkholderiales bacterium | reverse complement strand
TTCTACGACGATGCGCTCGAGCCCGCCGGCGTGCGAGCGAGCCAGCTTGCACTGTTGTGGGCGATCGCGGCCTGCGAGCCGGTCGAGATGGGCCGGATCGGCGAAGTGACTGCGACGGATCAGACGACCGTCTCGCGCACGGTCGACAAGCTGCGACGCGCGGGGCTCGTCGGGGTGGAGACAGCAGACGACCGGCGCGTGCGCTGGTTACGGCTGACGTCACGCGGCCGGCGCACGTTTGCGCGCGCGATGCCCTACTGGGAAGCGGCGCAGCGCGACTTGGACCGCTGGCTGTCGCTCGCTACGCTGCAGGCACTCGCGAAGCAGGCGCGTCGCCTGCCTCGCGATGCCGTCTGATCAGTAGCCGTATCGGATGACGACGGGCCGCCGCACGACGTAGGGCGCCCGGTACACGACGCGGGGCGCCGCGTAGACGACGGGCGCGTGATACACGACCGGCGGAGCATAGACCACCGGCGGTGCAACGTAGGCTGCGCGCCAGTGCGGCCGGTAGTGGTGCCGATGGCCCCAGTAAGGCGCATTGCCAAATGCGATCCCGTAGCCGGGACCGCCGATCGAAACGTTGAAGCCAACACGATCGGCGTGCGCCGCGGGTGCGAACACGGCGGCCGCAGCGGCGAGGGCGGTTCCAACGACCAGGTGCTTGGCATGTCGAAGCATGTCGGGCCTCCTTCTCTACACGTGATGACCGCTGCGAAGTGCGTCGAGTTCCCGCATTTCCAACGGGTGTCACTCGCATGAACGCGCCCCCGCGCGGACTCGTTGACGGCTGCCTTCGGCGGTAGCGATTTGTTACAGTGTCCGTTTCTTGACGCTTGGGGTATCCCGATGCGATTCCTGCGCCTTGCCATCGTCGTGCTCTTCGCAATCGCCGGCGTCCCCGCATTCGCCGCCAACCTGACGATCGGTCTTTCGACCGACGTGACATCGCTCGATCCCCACTATCACAACCTGACACCGAACAACAATGTGTCGCAGCACGTCTACGGCTATCTCGTGCAGCGCAACGAAAAGGAGCAGCTCGAGCCGGGACTTGCGACGCAGTGGAAGACCGTCGCCCCGACGACGTGGGAGTTCACGCTGCGCAAAGGCGTGAAATTCCATGACGGCACCGAGTTCACGGCAGCCGATGTCGTCGCGTCGATCAACCGCATTCCGAAAGTACCGAACAGCCCGTCGCCGTTCACCGCCTACACGAAGCAGATCACGAAGGTCGAGGTTGTCGACCCGTACACGATTCGCTTTCACACCGCGACGCCGTACCCGCTGATGCCGTCGGATCTCACGCAGGTCGCGATCATTGCCAAGGGATCGGAAAACGCGTCGACCGATGACTTCAATTCAGGCAAGGCGGCCAACGGCACGGGTCCTTACAAGCTCGTTCGCTACGCGAAGGGCGATCGCATCGAACTCGAGCGTTTCGACGGCTGGTGGGGTGGCCGGACTCCCTGGGAACGCGTGACGATGCGCCTGCTGCCCCAGAATGCCGCGCGCGTGGCCGCGTTGCTCGCGGGCGACGTCGATGTCATCGAATCGGTGCCGACGGCCGACATCGCACGGCTCAAGCAGGACAAGCGTCTCGGCATGTTCCGCGAGGTCGCCGACCGTCTGATCTACATCCACCTCGACAGCAACCGCGACGCATCGCCGTTCGTCACCGACAAGGACGGCCGACCGCTCGAGCGCAATCCCTTGAAGGACGCTCGCGTACGCAAGGCGCTGTCAAAGGCGATCGACCGGAAGGCGATCGTCCAGCGCGTGATGGAAGGCGAGGCGGTGCCGGCCGGGCAGCTCGTTCCCGACTTCCTGTTTGGCGCGACGCCCAACCTGAAGGTCGAGGCGTTCGATGTGGAAGGCGCGAAGAAGCTGCTCGCCGAGGCCGGCTGGCCCGACGGCTTCGGCGTGACGCTGCATTCACCGAACGATCGTTATGTCAACGATGCAAAGATCGCGCAGGCGGTCGCGCAGATGTGGACGCGCGCCGGGATCCCGACCAAGGTCACCGCGATGCCGTCGGCAACGTATTTTCCGCAGGCGACCGAGCTCAAATTCAGCACGATGCTGCTCGGCTGGAGCACGGGAACCGGCGAAGCGTCGTCCTCACTGAAGGCGCTCTTGATGACGTTCAACAAGGACCGCGGCTTCGGGGGCACCAATCGCGGACGCTACTCGAACAGCAAGGTCGACGCGTTCACAGAAGATGCGCTGCAGACGGTCGACGACGTGAAGCGCGCGGCGTACCTGCAGCGCGCGAGCGAGATCGTCATCAACGACACCGGCATCATCCCGATTCATTTTCAGGTGAACACGTGGGCGGCGCGCAACGGGATCACGTACGTGCCGCGCGTCGATGAAACGACGCTCGCCTGGAAGTTCAAGCCCAGGGCCCATTGAACGCTCCCGATCTTCGCTGGCCTGCGCTGACGGTCCCGCCGCGGCACTTCATCGGCAATCGCTTCGTCGCGTCGCGCGACGAACGTACGTTGCCCATGATCGATCCGTCCGATGGCACGGCCTTCGCGTCGATCGCCCGCGGCGTTGCTGCCGATGTCGATGCGGCCGTGCAGGCCGCGGAACAGGCGCGCGAACGTTGGGGTGCGCTCGCGCCGGCCGAGCGAGGCCGGTCGCTTGCGCGGATTGCGGCGGCGATCGCGCGGCATGCCGAGGAGCTGGCGTTCATCGAAGCGCGCGATTGCGGCAAGCCGCTCACCCAGGCGCGCGCCGACGCGGCCGCCTGCGCGCGCTACTTCGAGTTCTACGCGGGCGCGCCCGACAAGCTGCACGGGACGACGATCCCCTACGTGTCCGGCTACAGCGTTCTCACCTGGCGCGAACCGCACGGCATTACCGGTCATGTCATTCCGTGGAACTACCCGTTGCAGATCTTCGGCCGTTCGGTGGGCGGCGCGCTTGCAGCAGGCAACGTCTGCGTGGTCAAGCCGGCCGAGGATGCGTGCCTGTCGCTGCTGCGCGTTGCCGAGATTGCCGCGGAAGCCGGCCTCCTCGAGGGCGCAATGAACATCGTCACGGGTCTCGGCGCCGAAGCCGGCGCGGCGCTGGTTGAGCACCCGGGTGTTCGCCATCTGTCGTTCACCGGGTCGCCCGCGACCGGCGCGTCCGTCGCGGCATCGGCCGCTGCGCGGCATTGCCCCGTGACGCTCGAACTCGGCGGAAAGTCGCCGCAGATCGTGTTCGCCGACGCGGATCTCGACGCCGCGTTGCCGGCGATCGTCAACGCGATCGTTCAAAACGCCGGGCAGACATGCAGCGCGGGCTCACGCCTGCTGATCGAGCGCAGCGTGTACGAGCGCACGCTCGATGCGCTTGGTGATCGATTCTCCCGCCTCGTCGCGGGTCCGGCGCTGGCGGATCGCGATTGCGGTCCGCTGATCCGCGCCTCGCAACTGGCGCGTGTGCGCGACTTTCTGGACGATGCCGATCGCCGCGGTATCAGGAGCGTCGCGACCGGACGCATCGCCGACGATGCGCCGACGGCCGGCTTCTATGTCGCGCCGACGCTGCTTCGCGACGTGCCGATCGACGCGCGCGTCGCCTGCGATGAAGTGTTCGGCCCGGTGCTCGCAGCGATGCCCTTCGACGACGAGGCGCAGGCGATTGCGCTTGCGAATGCGAGCGACTATGGCCTCGTCGCAGGCGTCTGGACGCGCGATGGCGCCCGGCAGTTACGCATGGCCCGCGCACTGCAAAGTGGACAGGTGTTCATCAACAACTATGGCGCCGGCGGCGGCGTCGAATTGCCGTTCGGAGGTGTCAAGCATTCGGGTCATGGACGCGAGAAGGGGTTCGAAGCGCTGTACGGGTTCACGACGCTGAAGACCGTCGTCCTGCGCCATGGCTGACTGGAAGCAAGCGGCGCGCGCACCGGCCCCCGCGGCATCGGCGGTCGATTCCGGCGCCGCCTCGGAAACACTGACACCGGCGCGTCTCGTTCAAAAGCTCGTCGGCAGGCTCGTCGTGTACTCGCTCTTTCCGGTCATTTTTTCGCAGGCGTTCGCATTGCGCCGGCATGCGCTGCAGCTCGTCCCCGCGGTCGGACCGCCGCACGGGCGCATCGGTCGCGGTGAGCCGTTGCACCTGCTCGCCATTGGCGATTCGATCATCGCGGGTGTCGGCGCACGGCGCATCCAGCAATCGACGGTCGGTCATGTCGCGCGCTTCATGTCCGGGCGCCTTGCCCGCGAGATCAACTGGCATGCCGCAGGCATGATCGGAGCCGGTGCACGTCGCGTGCGGCGCGATGTCGTTCCGGTGCTGCCGCCTCAGCGTTACGACGCAATCGTGCTGTCCGTCGGCGTCAACGACGTGTTGAAACTCGAGCGCAGCGCACGTTTCCGCCGCCAGTTGCTGAAACTGGTGCGCGACCTGCGCGCGCATTCGCCCGAAGCGGTCATTGGCTACGTCGGGCTTCCGCCGCTCGACGAGTTCCCCAAGCTGCGACGACCGCTGCGGTGGATCGTCGGTCATCGCGTGCGTAAGTTCGATGCCGTCGCGCGCGAGGCGCTGCGCCGGGTGCCGAACGTCATGCATATTCCCGTGCATTTCTCGCCGCGCCCCGACATGTTCTCGAACGACGGCCTGCACCCATCGGAACCGAGTCAGCGGCGCCTCGCAAAGATCATCGCGGGTGCGCTGACGCCGCCGCTCGCGCGTGGTCGTGCGGCACCACCGCGCGACGATCCGCGGTTCGCCGCCGCCGACTGATGTCGTTGCAGTACGCGCCGGTGCGCGATGTGGCAGCGACCGAGCGACGCGAGGCATATCCGCTGTTCTCGATCGTCGTGCCCCTCTACGACTGTCGTGACGCCGGCATGCGCGCCGTCGACTCGGCGCTCGAGCAGGATTTCCCGCGCGATCGTTATGAAGTGATTGCGATCGCCGACGCGCGCACGGCTGCGTCGATCGATGCACGGCGCGCAGGGTGCGATCGGATCATCGCGATCGATGCGGATTTCGCGGCCGTCGACAGTGAAATGACGCTGTTCGAAGCCGGCGCACGCGCGGCCTCAGGTGATTACCTGTATTTCATCGAGGGCCACACGGTGCTGGAGAATGGCGCCTTGCGCGTGCTCGCTGCTTACCTTCGGCAGCATCCGAACTGTGCGATCGTGTGCGGGCGCCGCGCGAACCATGCACGCACGCGCCTCGGTGTGCTGGTCGGCGGCAATAACGATGTGCATGAGGCGCGAGCGTTTGCGCGTGGCAATTTCACGCTGGGCGGCAACTGCGTGATACGCCGGGACGTGCTCACGCAGCTCGGCGGCTTCGACGCGCGCTTCGCGCGTTTCGGTGAAACGGTGCTCTACGAGCGCGCGCGTGACGCCGGCGTCGCGATCGGTGTCGTCGACGCGGTGCTGTGCACGCACCACAACGACATGGGCGTGCGCTGGCTCGTGCAGCTGCTGCTGTCCACCGGACGGGCGAAAGCGCGCTATTACGCGACCCCCGGTGCCAGACGGCCCCGCCATCCGGTTTACCGCTGGCTCGGATCGATCGCCGCTGCCTCGCTGGCGATGTGGCCGCTGCGGGTCGCCGGGCCGGCCGCCATCTTGTTCGCGATTGCGCTCGTCCGGCCACTTCCCGCAGCTGCTCATGCGCTGTACCGAGTCGCAATCGGCATGACCGACGTCGCAGGTTTCTGTCTCGAGCGTATCGCATGCCAGTTGCGACCGAGCGTGCAGCCCGCGACTGCGCCAAACTCACGAACGGCGGAGGGTGCGCGCGAAGACTACCTGTTGCGGCCGTAACGCTGAAACTCTGGCGGAAGAAGGTTCCATGAGACTCGAAAACAAGAT
>JAICVH010000674.1 GCA_025935435.1 Burkholderiales bacterium | reverse complement strand
CGTTCCGATCGGCACCGGCGAGTGGCGGATGATCCATTCCCGCGTCTCGTGAATGTTTTTTCCGGTCGACAGGTCCATCACCGTGTCGGCGCCCCAGCGAATCGCCCACGTCATCTTCTCGACTTCCTCGCCGATCGACGACGATACGGCGGAGTTGCCGATGTTCGCGTTGATCTTCACGAGGAAATTGCGGCCGATGATCATCGGCTCGGTTTCCGGATGATTGATGTTGTTCGGAATGATCGCGCGCCCGCGCGCGACCTCGTCGCGGACGAACTCGGGCGTGATCGTCGCCGGGATGCTCGCGCCGAAGTTCTGGCCCGCGTGCTGCCGACGCAGTGCCTCGGGCAAGCGCGCGAGCGTTTCCTCGCGTAGCTGGTTCTCGCGGATCGCGACGAACTCCATCTCCGGCGTGACGATCCCGCGGCGCGCGTAATGCATCTGCGTGACGGTCGCGCCGGGTTTGGCGCGCCTCGGCGGCCGATGCAGGTCGAAGCGGAGTCCCGACAGCGCCGGATCAGCAAGCCGTGCGCGACCGAACGCCGACGTTGGCGCGTCGAGCATCGCCGTGTCGTCGCGGTCATCGATCCACGTAGCCCGCAGTGCCGGCAGGCCGCGGCGAATGTCGATACGTGCATCGGGATCGGTGTACGGCCCCGACGTGTCGTAAACCGCCAGCGCAGGATTTTGTTCGGCGCCGAACGACGCCGGCGTATCGGTCTGCGCGATTTCCCGCATCGGCACGCGTACGTCCGCGCGCGAGCCTTGGACGTAGATCTTGCGGGACGCTGGAAGCGGTGCGACCGCGGCGGAATCGACTTTGGCGTCGCGGGCGAAAAACTGGTCGTTGGCGTTCATATGCTCCTCGTAGCGGCAGAAGGAGCGGTGGACGACCCACGCTTCCCTGCGCCGGCATTATCCGAACAGGTTCCAAGGGTGTTCTCTCACCGACCCGGCGACAAAGCGCGGGAAGGACCCCTAGCGTGGCGCCAGTGTACCCCGTTTGCATGCGCTGCGGCAGAATGACGGCTGCCGCCGCACGCATCGATGCCGTGGGTTCATCACGCGCGCAGTGATTCCATGCAACGTGACATCTCGTTGTGCCCGCAATGCGGCGCCGAACTGCCGGCGGGCGCGCGCTTCTGCTCGCAGTGCGGACAGCGTGTCGACGCGCCTGCGGTCGAACGCCCCACCGCGCCTGCAGGGGAACGGCGCCAAGTCGCGATTCTGTTCGCGGATCTGTCCGGTTACACCCGCTTGTCCCGTACGCAGGATCCCGAGGAGACGCATGCGTTGCTCACGCGCTTCTTCGAACTCGTCGACGGCGTGATCGAACGCTTCGGCGGCACGATCGATAAGCATATCGGCGATGCCGTCATGGGCGTGTTTGGCGCGCCGGTCGCTTACGGCAACGATGTGGAGCGGGCGCTGCGCGCGTCAGTCGCCATTCACGATGCGATGGCGAGCCTCTCCACGGATCGCGGGCGCACGCTCGGCACGCATATCGGTGTCGCGAGCGGCGAGGTGGTCGCCGCCACGACGGGCAGCGCCTCGCACCGCAACTACACGGTCACCGGAGACGCTGTGAACCTCGCCGCGCGCCTCACCGACCTCGCGAGGCCGGGTGAGACGGTCATCTCCGGGGACGTGGAACGCGCGAGCGCGTCATTCGCCGAGACTGAGTCGCTCGGCGAGCTTGCCATACGCGGCCTCTCGAATGCGGTGCGCGCGGCGAAGCTCGTCGCGCTGCGACCCATGACTTCCAACGCGCAGGCATTGCTGGGTCGCGACGGCGAACGGGAGCGATTCGCGAGGATCGTCGATCGAGCGATCGCCGAGCGGCGCGGTGCCGTGGCGCTCGTGTGCGCCGACCCCGGCATGGGCAAGTCACGGCTCGCGG
>JAICVH010000584.1 GCA_025935435.1 Burkholderiales bacterium | reverse complement strand
GAGCCCGATGCGTACGGGTCGCTGCTCGAGTTGACGCGCAACGGCGCACGGCCGTTGCGGCTGTCCGATGGCAGCGAGCGCACGTTTCTCGAGGATGACGACGAGGTGATTCTGACCGGCTGGGCACAGGCCCGCGACTATAGGGTCGGCTTCGGCGAGGTGCGCGGCAAGGTCGTGAGCGCGCGCGGGTCCTGATCGATCGTTCCTAATTAAGCGCTGTACCGGCGGGTGCCCGCGGTTGCGCGCGATCTCACGATCCGCGCAGCCCGAACAGCCGCTGCATGCGCGCACGCGACGCACCCGTCAGCGACTCCCGCCGACGCTGACTCGCAACGCGCCGTGTGATCTGCGAACGGGTTGGATAGGTGTGGATGGCATCGAGGATATCCTCAGCCTTCATGTCCTTGCCGATCGCGAGCACGCATTCGGCGATCAGCTCGCCGGCATCCGCGCCGACGATCACTGCGCCGAGCAGACGTCCGCGCGGCTCGGTGACGAGTTTGGCGAAGCCTTCGGTTTCCGCTTCCATGCGCGCCCGGTGCACGTCGCCGAATGCAAAGCGGTATACGCGGTGCTCGACGCCGTGCGCACGGGCGTCCGTTTCCGAGAGCCCCACGCGCGCAACCTCAGGGTCGGTGTACGTGCACCACGGGATGACGGTCGACGGCTTTGCCCACCGCACGCGGAACAGCGTCTGGCGCAACACGATGCCCGCGTGATGCTCGGCAACATGCGTGAACGGATGCCCGCCCGCCGCATCGCCGATGACATGAATGTTCGGATTGGTCGTGTGCAGCGACTCATCGCAGATGATGCGACCGTGCTCGCAGCGGACGCCGGCGGCATCCAGCCCAAGGCCTTCGACGTTGGGCACGCGGCCTGCAGCGAGCAGTAGGTGCGATGCGGCCAGTTGCTCGACCGCGCCGTTCGCAGTGCGCAGCGTCATGCGTATGCGGCCGGCGTGCGGATCGCCTTGCTTGACGCCGCCGACCGTGATTCCGAGCCGGTATCGAACGCCTTCGCGCTCCAGCGCTTGCTGTATGACGGCAGCCACGTCTGCGTCTTCGCGCGGCAGGATCCGGTTTGCCAGGTCGACGACAGTGACCGCACTGCCAAGCCGGCGGAATGCCTGCGCCATTTCGCTACCGACCGGGCCGGCGCCGACGATGATCAGATGCGCGACGGGCTCGCGCAGTGAAAACACCGTTTCGTTGGTCAGGTAGGGCACGTAGGCAAGTCCGGCGATCGGCGGGATTGCGGGACGCGAGCCGGTTGCGATGACGAAGTGACGCGCGGTGATCGTGCGGCCGTCGACGACGAACGTCGACGGCGACGTGAATTGCCCGGTGCCGAGGATGACGTCGACGCCGAGTGCGCGAAAACGTTCGGGCGTCTCCGGTGCTGCGATGTCGCTGACGGTCGCCTCGACGTGCGTCATCACGCGTGCGAGGTCTGCCCGGGGATCGGCCGGCGACAATCCCCAGCGATCGGCGTTGCGCATCAGGTGCGCGACGCGCGCCGATTTGAGCAGCGTCTTTGACGGCACGCAGCCGTGCCATAGGCAATCGCCGCCGAGGCGGGTTCTTTCGATCAGTGCGACCTTGGCACCGACGCGGGCGCCGCCCGATGCGACGGCCAGGCCACCGGCGCCGGCACCGATGACGGCGAGATCGAATTCGGGCGAGGACATTGACGAACGACCGATGCGCGTGAAACGGTGCAACGAGGCGCCGCTGCCATCTTACTACCGCTCGCGCAGTCCATCGAATCGGCTCAGTGGAAATCGCGCGACCGCGTCGGCAACGTTCCGAGCAGCGGCGTCATATCGACGAGTCTGCGGGCGAGCACGTGCACGACGCTGCCTTCGCGCTCGACTGTGCCGTAGACGCCGAGCAGTCGTGAGCCGAGCAATTCGCGCCGCTGCCGATCGGAAAGATCGCGCCACACGATCACGTTGGTTGCGCCGGTCTCGTCTTCGAGCGTGACGAAGATGACGCCGCTCGCGGTATCCGGACGCTGGCGTCCGATCACCAGGCCAGTGGCACGCGTCAGACGGCCGTGCGGCATCTCGCGTAATTGTGCCGCGGTGACCATGCGCATTGCCGACAGACGCCGGCGCAGCAACGCTACCGGATGGCGCCCCAACGTCAGACCCAGACTGGCGTAGTCCGCCACCATATCTTCGCCCTCAGTGGGCGTTTGCAGCTTGGGCGTGATGTCGAGAATCGGCGCGTTGTCGAGCACCGGCGGCCGTTGCTCGACGCCGGTGACTTCCCAGACCGCTTGCCGCCGGTGGCCGGTAATGGTGGCGAGCGCGCCGGCAGCAGCGAGCACATTCATATCGCGCCGGTTGAGCTGGGCGGCGTAGGCGAGGGCTTCGAAGCGAAGCGCAGGCGTTTC
>JAICVH010000102.1 GCA_025935435.1 Burkholderiales bacterium | reverse complement strand
CCGATGTCGTTCGCCTTCGCGTGCGCCGACGCGAGCAGTTGCGCAAGCCTGGGCAGCGTGTCCGAGCGACCCGACGCGGCCTTCAGCCACGCGTCCTTGGCGTTCGCGAGCTGCTCGCGCGCCTCGCGCAGCAACGGCTGCAGTCGTACGACGTCGGCGTCGAGCGCCTCGACCGTCGGAATCAGCCCCGCGAGGTGATACGCGCGCTGGACGACCTCGACGCGCGGCGGCGTCGTCTTCGCCGTCGCAATGTAATAGAGCACTTCGCGACGCAACCGATCGGCGACCTTCGCACTGCCTTCGGTGACGCGGCGGATCTGCATGTCGATGCGCGCAACGAGCTGCTTCGCGCCGAAGCTCCGCTCGACGGCGCCGGTTTCGAGCGCTTCGAGCAGCGCGCCGGCCGTCCACCAGAATGCGCGCAGCGTCGGTTGCGTCGTCACGTCCTCGATCGCGCCGATTGCTTCGCGCATCGCCGTCGCACCGTGATCGGCGCCGCGCAGCCAGTCGAGAAGCCCGCGCTGATACTGGCGCCGTTCCTTCAACAGGTGCGACGCGAGACGGGCCGCCGGCATGATTTCGCTCGGGCTCGAGCGCGGCGCACGTACGTTCAGATCCGGGTAGAACAGGTCGGTTGGTGCCGGCGATTCGACGCCGCGCGCCTTTTGCATCGCCTCGTATTCGTTGAAGAGCGCGAGCGGAACCGGCTGCGCGCCGTTCGCGACGTCGCTCAAGAAGACGCGCAGGCGGCTCACCGCGTGCGAGACGCGGTCGACGACCGACGGCACGTCCTCCGGCGGCGCTTCCTCGAGGCGCACCAGATGCCGCTCGATTTCGTCGGTGAATGCGACGACGGCGTCGAGCCCGACCATCTGGATCGCACCGGCCGCCTGGTGCACGTGCGCGCGCGCATGCTTGAGCGACGCGTTGTCGGCCGGATTGCTGCGAAACGCCGCGAGCGCGTCGGTACCGCGCGTCAACGCCTCGTCGATTTCACCCTGCACCCACGACAGCGGGCCGAGATCGAACTCGGCGGCGGTTTCGCTCAATACGGCAGACATACGCAGCTCGCGTCCCTTCGTGGCGATGCGCTAGACCTTGAAGCCCGCGACCGAACTGCGCAGTTCCGCGGCGAGCTTCGTCAACTGGCCGATCGACACGTTCGTCTGCTTCGTGCCTTCGGTCGTTTCCTCGGAGATGCGCAGGATGCCCTGCATGCCGCGCGTGACGTCGTTGACCGACGCGGACTGTCGTTGCGTCTGCGCGGAGATGCGGCCGATCAGGTCGGCAAGTTCGCGCGACACGCGCTGGATTTCCGCGAGCGCCTGCCCCGCGGCGTCGGAGAGTTTCGCGCCTTCGACGACGCCGACCGTCGACTTCTCCATCGCCGCGACGGCGTCCTGCGTGTCGGCCTGAATCGTCTTGACGATCGCCTCGATCTGCTTGGTCGCCTCACCGGAGCGTTCGGCGAGCCGCTGCACTTCCTCGGCGACGACGGTGAAGCCCCGACCCGCTTCTCCCGCCGACGCCGCCTGGATCGCGGCGTTCAACGCGAGCACGTTGGTCTGCTCGGTGATGTCGGAAATGAGCTCGACGATTTCGCCGATTTCGAGTGACGATTCGCCGAGGCGCTTGATGCGCTTCGACGTTTCCTGAATCTGCGAGCGGATGTCGTTCATCCCCGAAATCTGATCCTGCACGGCGGTACCGCCGACGGCCGCCGCGGCCAGCTGCGCTTCAGCGACCTTCGCCGATTGCGCGGCGTTGTGCGCGACCTCGTTGATCGATTCGGCCATCGTCAGCACCGATGCCGACGCCTGCTGGATCTCGCGGTTCTGCCGCTGCGACGCTTCAAACAGCCGGTTCGAGATCGCCTGCGTCTCCTGCGTCGCCTTCGTCACCTGATCGGTTGCCGAATTGATGCCGCGCACGAGCGTGCGCAACTCTTCGATCGTGAAGTTGATCGAATCGGCGATCGCACCGGTCACGTCCTCCGTCACCGACGCCTGCACGGTGAGATCGCCGTCGGCGAGGTTGCCCATCTCGTTCAGGAGCCGCAGGATCGCCTCCTGGTTGCGCTTGTTCTCATGCTCGCTGTCCTGCGCGCGCAACCGTGCGTCGTCGAGGAACACCTTGCCGACGAGCGCGAGACACGCCAACGCGAGCAACGCGAACCCGCTCGCAAGCGCGAGCGTCCACGGACGCGTCCGATTGCCGTTTTCGTACGCGTCGGAAAGTGCGATCGTTTCGGTCAGCAACGGCTCCGCCTCGTTGTTGACGCTCCGGGCCGCCTGCTTGGCCACGATGAGGTTGCTCATGTTCGACAGGATCGCGCTGACGCCCGTCTGATACGCGGTGAAGCGCTTGCCGAGCTCGGCGAGCGTCGTACGCGCATCGTCGGACCGCACGGCTGATAGGCGCAGCGCCTCGCTGCCCTTGGCGAGCCCGCCCTGAATGTCGCGGAACGTCGCGTCGTCCTTGCCGAGCAGGAATGCGATCTCAGGATCGATTTCTTCGGCGGCCGCGAGCGCGTTCGCATTCTTGGCGATGCGCTGGGACAGCACGGCGAGCTGATTCGCGTAGTCAACTTCGCGCAGGCTCCCGCCCGCCTGGCCGATCTCGCGCGCCGCCTGTTGCGCGAGGTCGAGCAGCGCGCTGTTGCCCTGGTTGATCGCGTCGAGACCCTGTGCCAGCGACGTAAGGCTCTTCTCGTTGTCGACCAGTCGCTTCGCCGCGGCGTCCGTGCGTTCCCAACGGGTCTTCACGGCAGCGAGCGCTTCGGCCGCCGCCGGATCCTGCGTCGAATCGAGCGTTGCCCCCTTGAACAGACCGCCGTTCACCAGCGCATCGAGATTGCCGCGAAACCGGTCGCGGCTGTCGCGCACCGCGGCGAACGCGGTCGCTTGTCCTTGCGCGGCGAGCGCGGAGCCGCGCGCCAGGCGTTGCGACAGCATCTGCATTTCGGTCGCGATCGACGACTGGATCGACTGCTGGTTCGCCGCGCGGTTATCGAGATAGACCATGAAAGCGGCGAGCGCGAGGAAGGCGACCGTCAGCACGCCGAGGATCTGGAACTGTTTTACGACCGGCAGGTTGCCGATCAGTCCCAGTTTTGGCGGCGCCGACGCTGCGTTGCTCGCCGTGCGCAGCTGGTCCATCACCGACACCGTCGATAGCGGGTCGTACCCGTCCGGCGAGTGGATGCCCATGCGCACCTGCGTCGTCGGCGCATCGAAGTCGGTGTTTTCCGCTGCGCGGGGCTCACCGCCGAAGAGCCTTGCCATTCTCAATGCCATGGAGCCTCCGATTGCGTCATCGCCGCGGGGGAAGCCGGCGTCATGCGCCTACCTGCAGGAATGCCGGATCACGCGAGAGCTTGCCGAGGTCGATCTCCTGCCACGTGCTGCCATCGGTATCGAGCCACCGTTGTACGTGCCACGCCGGCCGTTCGGTGTCGTCGTGAGCAAGCCGAAGCTGCGAAAGATTGCGCAGACCGAGGACCCGCTGGACGACGATGCCGGCGTTCTGCTCGCCGTTCTTGGCATTCACCAGGATCAGCCGCGCGAGATTGTCGAGCACCACCGGCGGATGTCCGAGGAACGCGGGGAAGTCGATGACGCTGAACAGGTTGCCGCGAATGTTGGCAAGGCCGAGAAACCACGACTGCGTGAGCGGCACCGGCACGATCGGCGGTACGGCGATCACCTCGCCGGCGTCGGCGAGGCGGATCAGCCATCGTTCGCTGCCCGACGCGAGGCCGAGACGCGAGGACTCGACCTGCGCGGCGGTCTTCGCCGCCAGGCGCGTGGCGAGTTCCTGCTGGAACGAACGGAGGTCGAGGCGTGCGGCGCGCGTCATCGTCGAAGTCGGGCAAAATTGCCGGCGTCAGCCGAGCGACGAGATCTTGGCCAGCAGTTCGTCGCGGTCGATCGGTTTCACGACGTAGTCGCGCGCGCCCTGCCGCAGCCCCCAGATCTTGTCCGTTTCCTGGCTCTTCGACGTGCACATGATCACGGGGATCGACTTCGTCACCGGATCGCGGCTGATCGCGCGCGTCGCCTGGAAGCCATTGAGCCCGGGCATGACGACGTCCATCAGGATCAGATCCGGCTTCACTTGGCGCGCCTTGACGATCGCATCCTCGCCGTTGTCGCTTGCCAGCACGTCGTAGCCGGCCTTGGTCAAGAGGTCGCTCAGCATGTGCCGCTCGGTCGCGGAGTCATCGACGATCAGGATCTTGCGGATGCTGCCCATGTTCGCTCCCTTGCGTTCGGCGTCGCGGGCCTCGGCGACGATCGCACGCGCGGTAATCGGGGTGGTCATGCCCTGCGTCTCCCTGCCTTTGCTGTCATTAACCTGATGCTTATGCCGCGATCGACTTGACGTGTGCGGCGACAGCCTTGAGCAGGCTTTCCTTGGTGAACGGCTTCGTCAGGTACTGGTCAGACCCGACCATGCGCCCGCGCGCCCGGTCGAACAGGCCATCCTTCGACGACAGCATGACGACGGGCATGGCGTGGAACCGGCTGTTCTTCTTGATCAGCGCGCAGGTCTGGTACCCATCGAGCCGCGGCATCATGATGTCGACGAACACGAGGTCCGGCTGATGGTCAGCGATCTTGGCGAGCGCGTCGAAGCCGTCCTCGGCCAGAATGACCGTGCACCCGGCCTGCAGCAGGAAGATCTCCGCGCTGCGGCGAATGGTGTTCGAGTCGTCGATCACCATCACCTTGATCCCCGACAGCGGGCTGCGGCTCGGAACCTCGTTGACCATCGGCACCTTCGTGTCTGGCGTTGGCGGCATCGCCGCTGCGTCAACGCCGCACTGGCGCCACGGGACGGCCCGGAGGCCTTCGAACCCGCGCAACAAGCCGACGCAACGTCGCCCGGCCGAGTCTGACATGGGCCGAGGCGCTTGCCTAGAGCATAAAGCTTGCCGGAATCGGGCTTGCCCGCGGAATCGGACGAAAACGCAACATCCCGACACGTTTTCGCGCGTAGACGCGTGCCGCGCGGCGGCATCCCCTGCCGCGCCGTGACGGCTACCGGCCGAGGAACATCCGGTACGCCGGGTTGGACGATTCGTCGACGTAGTCGTAGCCGAGGCGATCGAGGAAGCGCTGGAATTGCGCGCTTTCGCCGGGCGGCACCTGCATGCCGACGAGCACGCGCCCATAGTCGGCGCCATGGTTCCGGTAGTGGAACAGGCTGATGTTCCAGCCGGCGCTCATGCTGTCGAGGAATCGCATCAGCGCCCCCGGCCGCTCGGGGAACTCGAAGCGATAGAGGATTTCGTGCTCGGCAGCCGGGGCATGCCCGCCCACCAGGTGGCGCACGTGGAGCTTCGCCATCTCGTTGTCGGTCAGGTCGTACGCGTCGATGCGTCCGCGCGCGAGCGCGGCCAGCAGTTGCTCGGTCTCGCGCCGGTCGGCGACCTCGATGCCCACGAACAGGTGCGCAACCGCCGGGTCCGCATAGCGATAGTTGAATTCGGTGACGGAGCGCTTGCCGAGCAACGCGCAGAACTTGCGGAAGCTGCCCGGCCGCTCGGGGATCGTCACGGCGATGATCGCCTCGCGCTGCTCGCCGAGTTCGGCGCGCTCGGCGACGAAGCGCAGCCGATCGAAATTCATGTTGGCGCCGCAGGCGATCGCCGCGAAGGTGCGTCCGGTGACGCCGGTTTGCGCGACCCATGCCTTCACGCCGGCGATTGCGAGCGCGCCGGCGGGCTCGAGGATCGAGCGCGTGTCCTCGAACACATCCTTCAGCGCGGCGCAGATCGCGTCGGTGTCGACGAGCACGATGTCGTCGACGTACTTCCGGGCAAGCCGAAACGTTTCCCGTCCGACCTGCTTGACGGCGACGCCGTCGGCAAACAGCCCGACGTGCGGCAGCACGATGCGGCGGCCGGCCTTGATCGATCGCGCCATCGCGTCCGAATCCTCGGGCTGCACGCCGATGACGCGTACATCGGGCCGCACCCGCTTCACGTAACTGGCGACGCCGCTGATCAGGCCTCCGCCGCCGATGGCGACGAAGATCGCGTCGAGCGGCCCCTGGCACTGACGCAGGATTTCCATGCCGATCGTTCCCTGCCCCGCGATTACCTCGGGATCGTCGTACGGATGCACGAACGTGCCGCCCGTTTCAGCGAGCAACTGTTGCGCCTTGTCATACGCGTCCGAGTACGAATCGCCGTGCAGGACGACATGCGCGCCACGCGCCTCGACCGCCGCAATCTTGATATGCGGTGTGGTCACCGGCATGACGATCGTCGCCGAACAGCCCAGCCGTTGCGCCGCCAGCGCCACACCCTGCGCGTGGTTGCCGGCGGAAGCGGCAATCACGCCACGCGCACGTTCGGCTACGCTCATGTGCGCCATCTTGTTGTAGGCGCCGCGCAGCTTGAACGAGAATACCGGCTGCTGGTCCTCGCGCTTCAGCAGTACACGGTTTCCGAGGCGCGCGGAAAGCGTCGCTGCGAGTTCGAGCGGCGTTTCGACCGCGACGTCGTAAACCTTCGCGGTCAGGATCTTCTGCAGGTAGTCGACGGGCATGCCGCTCGTGGTCCGTGCGAAATCCCCGAGCGTAGCAGGTGCATGCGCCGCGAAGGCGCGTAACTAATCGCGCAGCGTATCGGGCGCCATCGTCGCGACCAACGTCGCCGGTACCCCGTCACCGGCACCCGGCTTCAGCCAGACGACTTCGCCTTTGCCCAGTGGCCGCGCGACATCGCGGGCACCGAGCAGAACGCCGGCCACGGCGCCGAGCGTCGGCTCGTGACCGACGACGAGCACCGTCGATGCCGCATCCGGCCAGCCGGCCGCGCTCAGCACGTCGTCGACGGTTGCGCCGGGGGCGAGCTGATCGGTGGTTGCGAAAGGCCGCTGCAGCGCCTGTGCCGTTTGCTGCGCACGCAGCGCCGGCGAGACGACGATGCGACAGTCCGCGGGTAAGCGCGGCGACAGCCAGCGCCCGATGCGCGCAGCCTCGTCGCGCCCCCGCGCACTTAGCCGCCGTGCGTCGTCAGGGAGCGTCGATTCGGCGTCGCAGTGTCGCCACAGCACGAGTTCCATGACACCGCGCAGTGAACGTCGACGCTGCGGCGCGGGTCAAGCGGCCGCAGCGACCTCGATGAGGACGTCCGGGGCGTCGGCACGCTCGAGTTCGAGCCACATGCAACCGGCTTTCGACTCGCGCGCGAGTGCGTCGAGATACGCACGGTGGGCGGCGAGTTCGTCTGCATCGGGAACGACGCAGCGGATCACGTACCGGGGCACGCCGTCGCCGCCACTGTCGCGAAGGACGAACGTCTGTGCGAGCGTGGGCACGTGCATGTCGATGATGAGCGTTTCCTGGCCGCGCGTCATCGCCAGGTAGACCTCGGCCAGGAGCTGCGCGTCGAGCAGCGCGCCATGCAGCGTGCGATGGGCGTTCGACACGCCGAAGCGTTCGCACAGCGCATCGAGGTTATTGCGCTTGCCGGGGAACGACTCGCGGGCGAGGGCGAGCGTATCGACCAGGCGCCCGTAGATCGACGTCGAACGCGGCAGACCGCAGGCGTCCAGTTCCGCGT
>JAICVH010000089.1 GCA_025935435.1 Burkholderiales bacterium | reverse complement strand
CATGGACGGCATGTATCGCTTCGACAGGCTGAAGAGTGAGCCGACGAAACAGAAGCGCGCTCTGAAGAAATTAATCTTGCATGTGACCGATCGCTCGGAGGTGTCCGCGGCCCAGAGTGCTATCGATCGGGCGGTGGCGATCGCCGAGGGCATCACGCTCGCGAAGGATCTCGGCAACCTGCCCGCCAATATTTGCACGCCAACGTATCTGGCCCGGCAAGCGCAAGAGCTCGGCAGTCACCACGGCTTCGAGGTGAGCATCCTCGATCATGAAGAAATCGAGAAGCTCGGCATGAACGCGTTCCTCGCGGTTGCGGGCGGGAGTCGCCAGCCGCCGAAGCTGATCGTCATCGAGTACCACGGCGGCGCCAGCGACGCGCTGCCGATCGTCCTCGTGGGCAAGGGAATCACCTTTGATACGGGCGGCCTCAACATCAAGTCCTCCTCAGAGATGGAGCAGATGAAGTTCGACATGTGTGGGGCGGCGAGCGTGTTCGGTGCGTTGCGCGCGGCCGCGCTCATGAAGGTGCCGCTCTACGTGGTCGGCATCATCCCGGCTGCCGAGAACATGCCCGATGGCAACGCAATCAAGCCGGGCGACGTCGTGACGACGATGTCAGGTCAGACCGTGGAAATCATCGATACCGATTCCGAGGGCCGCCTGGTTCTTGCCGATGCGCTCACTTACGCCGAGAAATACGAGCCCGCGGTAGTCGTGGACATTGCGACGCTCACAGGCGCGATCGTGAACGCGCTCGGCGACATCGCCAGCGGCCTGTTCTCCAGCAGCGACGCGCTCGTGCGCGAGGTCCTCAAGGCAGGCGAAAAAGCGTGGGACCGCGCCTGGCACATGCCGCTATGGCACGAGTATCAGGACAAGTTCAAGTCGGACATCGCGGATTTCGCGAACGCAGGACCGCACGGCGATTGTGCGATCACCGCGGCGTGCTTTCTTTCACGGTTCACCAAGCGCTATCCGTGGGTGCACCTTGATATCGCGGGAACAGCGACCAAGAGCGGCGAGGAGAAGGGCGCGACAGGCAGGCCAGTCGCGCTTCTTGTGCATTTCCTCGCAGGTCGCGCGGCGGTATGAAGTGAGACCACTTCGGAGCTAGACCCGCGAAAGACCCGCCGCACGCCGCGGAGGTGCATTACTGCTGCGAATTCCGATCGTTTGGCATGTTCGTGCCGCCCCATGGGTCGTTGGGGCCGGTCGGGTACGGGTCCGCCGAGCGTGAGCGGCTGCGGTCACCGCGCCATTGATCATTCTCGCTCCGACGGTACTCGTTGTCGCGTCGGGTGTCGCTGTCGCGTCGCGTGTCGCTGTCGCGATGCCGGTTGTAATTGCGGTCGCGGCGCCCCTCGTCGCGATCGTGGTACGTGAAGCCGAGTCCGAACGATGGCACCACGTAGTCCGAAGGCCCGGAGTAATAAGGGCTGTAGCCGTACGAATACGGGCCGTTGTCGTAGCCGTAGTAACCGTAGTTGTACCCGCTGTAAGGCTGACCGTAGCTATAGCCGGACCCGTAGTCGTAACTTGCGCAACCGGCGAGCGCCACGCCGGCGACGACCATGGCAAGCGCGGATCTAATGCGTGATTTCATGTGCTTCTCCTTAACTGGCTCAACGGAAGTGCGGGCGGTGCAAGCGAAGCATTTTCCCCGCCGGCCGAGCGTCCTTGCTCATGCAGCGTCCAAAGGCTGCTGCGTCCGTATATATGAGGGGCAAAGGCCTGTTGCCGCCACGTTCAGCGGGCTGATACTGCTGTCGGCCGACCGCCGACAGCGGTGGTGAACGACAAACTGGACGGGATCAATTCATCGCACGTCCCGACGGCCTACGACATGCCATCGCCGTCCGGGGACCGCGTCATCGGCAGAGCACTCGCTTTCTCTCACCGACGAGGCGCGATCGGTTCGTAAGGCTGTTGCGTCGACGGTGAATCAGCTCGCGCCAACCCCAGTCATTCGATGACCCGGTCGGCACGAAGCAGGATCGATTGAGGGATGGTGAGATTGAACAGTTTGGCGGTGTTCAGATTGACGACCAACTCGAACTTCGTGGGCTCCTCGACAGGCAGGTCACCCGGCTTCGCACCATTCAGGATCTTGTCGACGTACTCGGCTGTGCGGCGGCGCAGGCTGGTCCAGTTCGCGTAATGGGAAAACAGTGCTCCCTGCTCCGCGAACCAGGTGTCTTGGAACATGGAGGGAAGACGATGGGCAGACAGGAACGCCAGGAGTTTTCTTGCATGCTTGGCGGCGATGAAGTTGGGATATACGAACAGTGCATCGGCCGCCTCCGCGTCAACTGCCGCGAGCACAGTGGAGAACGCGGCATCGCTATGGGCGTCTGTTACGTCGTGAATCAGCAGTGAAACCCCGAGCGTGCGGGCGGCCGAGCGCTGTCCTTCGAGCGAGGGGACTTCATGAAGGGCCCCGGAGTCCCACAGGATTGCAACTCGAGAAATAGCAGGCGCTGCATGTTTCAACAATTCGAGGCTCTTGCCGGCGAATTCCGGACCGGGATTGTGGGCTACCCCGGTGACGTTGCCGCCTGGATGGGCGAGGCTCCTGACCAGGCCGAGTTCCAGTGGCTCGCCCGCACCCGCCATGACAATGGGGATGGTCGCTGTTGCTTTCTTTGCGACCATAACCGTCGGCGTTCCGATCGTCACAATAACATCGACACCGCGGGTTACGAGATCCTGCGCCTGGCCCGGTAGGCGTTCCCAATAGGTGTCCGCGAAGCGGCTTTCGATGGCGAGATCGCGGCCGTCGACATAGCCCAACTCTGCAAGACGCTGTTTGAATGCGGTGAGGGCTCTTGACGGTGCAGCGCTCGTTGGTGTCGGGCTCGCATCTAACCAACCAATCTGCGCTACGTGCGCCCGAGATTCGACCGTGAGCGGCGTAGCAACGACGCCACCCAGGAGCGTGCTAAGAAACGCTCGTCGTGTGATCACTGGTCACCCCGTTCGCGTAGCAGCGGCGGTGCCGAGACAGTGAGACGAGCGCGCACAACGATTCGCGGCATAGTCTCTCCTAGTGGCGGCCCAAGCAGCCCGACGCTACGCCGTTGCCTTTAGAGGGTCAAGCAGCGCGCAGCCGCGCGCCAGCGCAATCCCGCAACTAGTCGATCTCGGCAGTGGTGCCGGGCGCAGGCGTGAAGCCGAGGTCGCCGCGGGCGAGTGCCTTCTCGCGGCCACCGAATTGCGCAAGCAGTTCGGCCTGTCGCCGCTTTGCGCGTGCGTCGGTTGCTTCCGGATCGAGCGCCGCGCGAAGCAACCGTTCTCCTTCGGCCAGCGTAGCGTCGAACCGCGGATCGCCGGCAATGTCGTTCAACTCTTCGGGATCAGCATCGAGATCGAAGAGCTGCGGCGGTGCGCCGACGTAGTGGCAATACTTGTACTTTCCAAAACGCAGCATGAACGCGCCCGCGCGGGAGCCGATTGCGTGGTACTCGGCCAGCACCGGTCGCTGCGGAATCTCGCCGGTCGCCAGCGCGAACAGCGATGCGCCAGGCAGCACGCGGTCGCCGACGCGCGGCGTCAGACCGACCGCTTCGAGGATCGTCGGCGCGCAGTCGATGTGCGACACCGGCGTGGCGACGACGCGGCCTGCGGGCACGTCCGGGCCTGCCATGATCAGGGGTACGCCGACGCTTTCCTCGTAGAGGGTCGACTTGCCCCACAAGCCGCGCGCGCCCACGTTGTCACCGTGGTCGCTCGTGTAGATCACGCGCGTGTCTTGCGCCAAACCCGCGTCACGCAACGCGCGCAACACGTAACCGACATTCTCATCCATTGCGGAGACAAGACCGGCATACCCGGCGATCGCCCGCTTGACGTCGTCCTCCGACGCGAAATGTGAATCGTAGTCGACGGTGTTCGCATAGGTGTCGAGAAACGGATGATGCGGACGCACGTCCTTGCCGTACTGCTTGGGCATCGGCAGGTCCTGCTGCCAATAGTGGTAGAACCACTGCGGCGGCGCGGTGAGTGGAAAATGCGGACTCACGAACGAGACGAACAATGCCCACGGTCGGTCGCGCCACTTCGGCGCTTCCTCGTGCAGCCATATTTGTGCGCGCGCCGCGATATCGCGGTCGTACACGGTGTAAGCCGACTCGCCGGGACCGGCGCGCTTGGCCATCTTGTCGCCACCCTTGCGCTTCGGGATGTTCTCGCGGACCAGGCCCTTCACGTCGCCGATGCCGTCGACGATGTGCATCGGCACGATTTCGTCAGAGAAGCCGTGGTCGTCGCCCGGCCGGCCGCGGAAATGCAGCTTGCCAACCGAGACGACGCGGTGTCCGGCGTCGCGCAATGCGTGGTGCCAGCTCGGGATCGCGCCGTCGTAGCCGTCGGCGTTATCCCAGTAGCCGACGTCGTGCACATAGCGGCCAACCGCGAATGCCGCTCGCGCCGGCACGCAGATCGGGCAGGTCGTGTACGCCGATGTGAAGCGCGTGCCGGTCGCCGCAAGCGTATCGAGGTTGGGCGTAGCGATGAACGGATGGCCGGCGGCTCCGAGGAATTTCGGATTGTGCTCGTCGGACATGATCACGAGCATGTTGGTCGCGCGCATGGGGAAAGTATTGCACAGCGACCTCTGCTAGACACCGCAAGGGCGCAGGGGTAACGTTGCCGGCCGCGATGCCGGCAGGCTCGAGTGCGTCCGAGGAGGAATGATGAAGCGCCTGAACTGCAAGGTCGCGTTGCTCGTGGTGTCCGCGCTCTGGACGCTGGGTGCGAGCGCGCAGACGTATCCGAACCATCCGATCAAGTTGATCGTTGCGGACGCCGCGGGCGGGGCACCCGACCAACTCGGGCGCCTCCTCACGGAGAAGCTTTCGAATAACCTCGGCCAGGCGGTCGTCGTCGAAAACCGCCCCGGCGCCGGCGGTGTGCTGGGCGCCGAACTCGTCGCGAAGTCGGCGCCGGACGGCTATACGCTGCTGCTGACGACGACCGCTATCTACGGGATCCTGCCGAACCTGCGCAAGAATCTGCCCTACGATCCGGTCAGGGATTTCCTGCCGATCACGCGCATTGCGACCGCGTCGAACGTCCTCGTCGTGAACAACGAGCTTCCCGCGAAGAACATCGCCCAGCTCGTCAAGCTGGCAAAGGAAAAACCCGGCGCGCTGAACTACGCGTCGGCCGGCGTGGGAACGCCGGCGCATCTGGCCGGCGAGATGCTGAACCTGCTGGCCGACATCAAGGTCGTGCATGTTCCGTACAAAGGTGCAGCGCCAGCGTTGACCGACGTCATTGCCGGCAACGCGCAGTACATCATCACTTCTCCGCTAGCCGCGGGGGCGCATATGAACGGCGGGCGTGTGCGTGCGCTAGCGAGCACCGGCACCGAGCGCAATCCGAGCCTGCCCGACCTGCCAACGATCGCCGAAACGGTTCCCGGTTATGAAATCACGCAGACGTGGGGCGTTGTCGTGCCGGCGGGCACGCCGCCGGAGATCGTGAGCAAGCTGAGCGCCGAGATCGCGAAGGTGATGCACCAGCCCGACGTCAAGGCGAAGGTGCTGGCGACCGGCGCGACGCCGGTCGGCGATTCGCCGGCCGAGTTCGAGGCCTTCATGGCGAAGGAGCGGCAGCGGTTGGGCGACGTCATAACCAAGCGCGGCATCGTTCTCACCGACTGACGATCGCATCGCTTCGTCGGTCGGCTCGACGGCCGGCCGTATCGCGGCTCGCACCGCGCGAACCTATTTTCGCGGGTCGGAAAATGATGACACTATGGGTTGTCTGGTAGCCGACTGCTGCTCATGCGCCTTGCCGACTTCATTCTCACCAACATGGAACGCATTCTCATCGAGTGGGAGGCGTTTGCTAAATCATTGCCCGTCGGCGCCTCGATGACCTCCCGCGCGCTGCGCAATGATGCGGAACGCATGTTGCGATTCGTTGCAGCCGATTTGGCGACAGGCCAAACGGTGGATGAAGAGATTGCCAAGTCACATGGTCGCGGCGAACATCTTCCCGAGGGTGAGCAGAGCGCCGCACAGGATCACGGTCTGCAGCGGTTGGCGGACGGATTCGACCTGGTACAGATGGTGTCGGAGTACAGAGCGCTGCGGGCGAGCGTGACCCGTCTGTGGGCGAGGGAGGCTAATGCGTTCGAGGCGCAGGCCTCCGAGATGATTCGTTTCAACGAGGCCATGGATCAGATCCTGGCCGAGTCGATCGAGCGCTTCACCGAAAAGGTCGGCCGCGACAAGGATCTATTCCTCGCCGTACTGGGTCACGATTTGCGCAATCCTTTGTCCGCCATCAAGATGGCCTCTGCAGTGCTGCTGAGGTCGGAGGCCATGACGACACGCGACCACAACTCAGCGGTTACCATTTCCCGGAGCGCAGATCGCATGGGGCAAATGGTGCGCGACCTGCTGGACTTCACGCGCACTCGACTCGGAGCGCGGCTCCCGATCTCCGCAGCGCGTTGTGACCTGGGCACGATCTGTAACAACATTGCAGAAGAAATGCGAATGGCACATCCGGACCGTCCCATTTCATTAGAATGGGAAGGAGATCTCGCTGGCCAGTGGGATGCATCTCGAATCGAGCAGCTTGTCTCCAATCTCGTAGGAAACGCAGTCCAACACGGGTATCGCGGCACTCCGGTCGACATCACACTTGACGGCAACCAACCAGAAAGCGTCACCGTTCGCGTCCGCAATCGCGGCCCCGCAATTCCCGAGTGGCAACGGCGCTCAATCTTTGATCCGCTGACTCGTGGAGTCGATCCGGACGCCGACGTGGATGCACACCAGCGTACAAGTCTCGGGCTCGGCCTCTACATCGCTCACGAGATCGCGAGCGCGCACGGTGGAACGATCGACTTTACTTCCGGCGACGCGGCGGGCACGACGTTTCGCGTTGTGCTCCCCCGGCGCTTACCTGGTGTTGCCAGCTGACAATCGTCTTCCGCGATGCGTCACGGCGACGCGTTTTGACGCCGCGGCTACTGCACGCGTCACTCGGCTGCCGAGCTTACGCTCGAACGCTTACACCGGTGGTCAAGCCTCGCGGCCTCGATCACAGCATGTGCTTGCGACCGCCAAAGCGCTCGTCGCAACAGTGTGTCGCTAAGCGGGGACGAGCAGTGAAGCGCAAGCCTTTGCCACCGCGGTGACTTGCTCGGCCGACTTCGGCCCCGGCATCGTCGCCCATCCACCCTTCTCGACAAATTCGCCCTGCGACCACGCGTCGGCTTTCTTGAGCGCAGTCAGGTTCGCTGCCGCGTCACTGGCGCCTTGAAATCTTTCGGCGCAGATCGGCGCAAGAGCCACGACGACGGCAGCGTTCGCCCGTTGCTTGGCATCGGTTTCGGCCGTGCCCCCGGTGACCCATCCACCCCATGTGAATCCGACGATTGCCGCGGCAACCGCTCCTCCGGCAATGCCCCAAAGGAATGGCTTCGTTTCTACAGGTATGTTCATGGCAATGCCTCGTGATGACAAAAGCTGTGATGAAACATGAGCCGCGCAATTCACCGGGCCGGAAATCGCTACGGGCCGCGACATCGCGAAGCGATGAGTGGGCATTCCGCGCACTCCTCCGAACCAATAACCGAACTTGCCGCACCTGTATGTGCGCTGTCGCACCAACGGCCAGTTATTTTTGATTATGTGTTCGGTGCGTTACCGCACATACGAAAGAAACAAATCGGCGTATTGATCGATGGAATGCAAACGACATCTGTCATTCGTCTCGTTCTGAGCCCCGCCTGAGAGACACACGGTGACTGGCTTGCCGACGATCGACAAAGTGGCGGTGACGCTGGAGGTGACTCGCGAGTTCCAGCGCCGCACGGCAGCGATCATCGACGCGGTTCAAACCGCAGTGTGGGAGGCCGGCGTGCACGATCTTCTCGGCTATGCCACCGACTACGCGTTCGGCCAGCAACGTGGCTTGCAGACACTGGTTTTGAAAACTGGCAACCGCTCCGCGTACGTGCGGCTGCACTGGGACACGGTGACCGGAGATAGCGACGGCGACCGGCAGCTG
>JAICVH010000217.1 GCA_025935435.1 Burkholderiales bacterium | reverse complement strand
GAGCCCTTACAACCTGTTGGGGCTGGGGCGCGCCCGGAAACGCTGACCACATGGTGGTGTCGTCCGCCGGGCCGGGGCCCACCCCACGATTCGAGAGCCGACGATGTTCCGTTTCCTGTCGACCCGCCTGCTGAACGGGGCGCTGGTGATGATCGGCGTCTCGTTCATCGCGTTCCTGTTGTTCAATTACATCGGCGACCCGGTCAACAATCTGCTCGGCGAAACCGCGACCGTCGAGCAGCAGCAGCAGATGCGCACGGCACTCGGCCTCGATCGGCCGCTGCCGGTGCGTTTCATCAACTATCTCGGCCTCGCCGTGCGTGGCGAGTTCGGCATCTCGTATCGAAATCTCGAACCAGTCACGCAGGTGCTCGTCGCACGGGTCCCCGCGACGCTCGAGCTCAGCGTGTGTGCAGCCTTGCTGGCACTCGGCGTCGGCATCCCGATGGGCGTCTATGCCGGCATCAAGCGCAATGCGTGGCCCGCGCAAATGCTGCAGGTGGTGTCGCTGGTCGGCATTTCGATTCCGTCGTTCCTGACCGGAATCATCCTGATCCTGATCTTCTCCGTCGAGCTCAACTGGCTGCCGGCGTACGGACGCGGCGAAGTCGTGTCGCTTGGCGGCTGGACGACCGGACTGCTGACGACGTCGGGGATCAAGTCGCTGATCATGCCGTCGATCACGCTGGCGCTGTTTCAGCTCACGCTGTTCATGCGCCTCGTGCGTTCCGAGATGATGGAGGTGCTGCGCACCGACTACATCAAGTTCGCACGCGCCCGCGGCATCGCCGATCGTTCGATCTATTTTCGCCATGCGCTGCGCAACACGCTGATCCCCGTCATCACCGTTGCAGGATTGCAGCTCGGCTCGCTCATCGCGTTCTCGATCATCACCGAGACGGTGTTCCAGTGGCCGGGGCTGGGTCTGCTGATCATTCAGGCGATCACGTTCGGAGACATTCCGGTGATCGCCGCCTACCTGGTGCTGATCGCGCTGCTGTTCGTGACGATCAATACGGTGGTCGACCTGCTGTACTTCCGCGTCGACCCGCGGGTTCGAATCGCGTGAGCGCGTCCACCACGACCGCATCCGTCCCGGACGGCAAGGCGCCGTCCGCATGGGGCCGCGCGCTCGACAGCGACTTCGTCTATGCGTTCCGCCGCTCGCCGACGGCGGTCGTGTCGGCGATCGTGCTGGCGCTGTTCGCTCTGATCGCAGTGTTCGCGCCGTGGCTCGCGCCGCAGAATCCGTTCGACCCCGCGGCGCTCGACCTTGCCAATGCACGCATTCCACCGGCGTGGATCGAAGGTGGCCAGGCCGCGTTTCCACTCGGCACCGATGGGCAGGGACGCGACCTGCTGTCCGTGCTGATGCATGGGCTGCGCATTTCGCTGCTGGTCAGTTTCTGCGCCACGCTGTTTGCATTGGTCGTCGGCGTCACGCTCGGGCTCGTCAGCGGCTATGCGGGCGGCCGCATCGACAACCTGATCATGCGCGTGGCAGACATGCAGCTGAGTTTTCCAACGATCCTCGTCGCGCTCTTGATCGACGGGTTGTCCCGCTCGTTGCTGCCGCGGTCGGTGCACGAGCAGCTTGCGCTGCCCGTCGTCATCTTTGCGATCGGAATCTCGACGTGGGTGCAGTACGCGCGGACGGTGCGCGGCGCGACGCTGGTCGAGAAGTCGAAGGATTACGTGCACGCGGCGCGACTGATCGGCATGGGTCCGCTGCGCATACTGTTCCGCCACGTGCTGCCCAACGTGCTTGGTCCCGTGCTCGTCATCGCGACGCTGTCGCTCGGGCTTGCGATACTGACCGAGGCGACGCTGAGTTTCCTCGGGCTCGGCGTGCCGCCGACGTCGCCTTCGCTCGGCACGCTGATTCGCATCGGCAACGAGGTGCTGTTCTCCGGCGAGTGGTGGGTGACGGTGATGCCGGGCGTGTGTCTCGTCATTCTCGTTCTCGCCATCAACCTGCTCGGCGACTGGCTGCGCGACGTGTTCAACCCCAAGCTCAAATGACGACGCCGTTGCTGCGCGCGGAGAACCTGCGCGTGGAGATCCCGACGCGGCGTGGCGTGCTGCTCGCGCTCGACGACGTGTCGTTCGAGATTGCCCCGGGCGAGATACTCGGATTCGTTGGCGAATCAGGAGCAGGGAAGTCGCTGACCGGCATGGCGATCCTCGGCCTGCTCGATCCGCCCGGGCGCGTCGCGGGCGGTCAGGTATGGCTTGGCGATCGCCGCATCGACGCGCTGTCGCAGCGGCAGATGCGGCGCATACGCGGCAAGGAAATCGGCGCGGTGTTCCAGGACCCGCTGATGAGCCTCAACCCGTTGCTGCAGATCGGCGAGCAGCTGGTGGAGACGATTCAGACGCATTTGCCGGTGAGCCGCAGCGAGGCGGTCGCGCGCGCGATCGCGCTGATGCGCGCCGTAGGCATCCCGGCGCCGGAGGCGCGCTTCACCGCGTATCCGCACCAGTTTTCGGGCGGCATGCGGCAGCGCATCGTCATTGCGCTCGCGCTGTGTGCCGAGCCGCGGCTCATCGTCGCCGATGAACCGACGACCGCGCTCGACGTGTCGATCCAGGCGCAAGTGCTGCAGCTCCTGAAGAAAATGTGTCGCGAGCACGGCACCGCGATGCTGCTCGTCACGCACGACATGGGCGTGATCGCGGAAACGGCCGACCGCGTTGCCGTCATGTATGCCGGGCGCATCGTCGAAATGGGGACGGTCGAAGACGTCATACGGGCGCCGGTGCATCCGTACACGCGCGGCCTGATGGCGGCGATTCCGCCGCTGGGCGCAACCGTCGTGACGCTGGCGCAGATCGATGGCGCCATGCCGCGGCTCAATGCGCGCCCGGCCGGTTGTGCGTTTCATCCGCGCTGCCCGGATGTCGTTGCACAGTGCCTCGCACAGAGTCCGCCGATCGAGTCGATCGGCAACCGGCGCGTCGCGTGCTGGCGCGCTGGCGGAATGCGCATCGACGGCCGATGACTGCACGAGCAAGCCCCCTCGCGACGATGAGCACCCCGCTCGATACGTCGACCTGCCTCGACGTGCGTGACGTGACCCGCCATTTCCCGCTTGCCGGCGGCATCGTGCGACGCGCACTTGGCACGCCGCAGCGTTCGGTCAAGGCGGTCGATGGCGTGAACCTCAGCATCCGTCGCGGGGAGACATTCAGCCTCGTCGGCGAATCGGGATGCGGCAAATCGACGCTCGCGCGGATCATCGCGGGACTCGACGCACCGACGTCGGGAACGATCCGCTTCGCCGATGCGGCGCTGCCCGGCCATCGCATCCAGATGATCTTCCAGGATCCCTACGCATCGCTCAATCCGCGCTATCGCGTCGGCACGGCGATCGCCGAGCCGATCCGGTTCCAGAAACTGCTGCCCGCGCACGCGGTCGCCCCACGTGTGCACGAACTGCTGCGGCTCGTCGGACTGGCGGACGCCGACGCTGCAAAGTTTCCGCACGAGTTCTCCGGGGGTCAGCGCCAGCGCGTATCGATTGCGCGCGCGCTCGCCGGCAACCCGACGTTTCTCGTCTGCGACGAACCGACGTCGGCGCTCGACGTATCGGTGCAGGCACAGATCCTGAACCTGCTGCGCCGATTGCAGCGCGAACTGTCGCTGACGTGCCTGTTCATCAGCCACAACCTGGCGGTCATCAACTATGTGTCGCACGACGTCGGTGTTATGTATCTCGGCCGCCTGACCGAGGTCGCGCCGACTCGCGTGCTGTTCGATGCACCGAAGCATCCGTATACGCAACTCCTGCTTGCCGCGCTCCCGCGGCTCGATACGCGCGGCGTCGAGCGGCCGCCGATCAAGGGCGAGATTCCGAGTCCGCTCGATCCACCGTCGGGTTGCGCCTTTCATCCGCGGTGTCCGCATGCGAACGGACGCTGCCGCACCGAGCGCCCCGAACTGCTGGCGCAGGCCGACGGCGCATTGGTCGCCTGCCACGCGGTTGCCGAGCGGCGTATCCCGGTGCCGCTCGTAGCAGCGAGACAGGTCGTCCATGCCTAGCGATACGCTGCGCGTCGAACGTCGCGAAACCGCGCGTCGGACGATCAAGCTGCTGGTGCTGAACCCGAACACGACGGCCGCGATGACGCAATCGATTGCGGCCTGCGCGCGGAGCGTTGCACAACCAGGCACGCAGATCGTGGGCCGCAATCCGGAAACGGGCCCGGCGAGCATCGAAGGCGCCGACGATCACGCACGGTGCCTGCAACCGATGCTCGCCGAGATCGCGCGTGGCGAGCGCGACGGCTGCGACGCGACGATCATCGCCTGCTTCGACGACCCGGGCCTCGTCGCTGCGCGTCGCTTGGCCGCGGGCCCCGTCATCGGCATCGCGCAAGCGGCGATGCAGGGCGCCGCGATCGTCGCCGCCCGATTCGGGGTCGTCACGACGGTCGATCCGGCGGTTCCGGTGATCGAGGACCTCGTGGTCCGGTATGGCGCAACGCATTCGTGCGTCGCGGTGCGTGCCGCGGGCGTGCCGGTGCTTTCACTCGAGCACGCGACGCCCGCCATCTATACGCGCGTCCGGGATTGCGCGGAACGAATGCTTCTCGACGATGGCGCAGACGCAATCGTGCTGGGATGCGCCGGCATGTCGGCGCTCGGTCCGCGGCTCGCGCGCGATCTTGCCGTCCCGATCATCGATGGCGTCGCGATCGCGGTGAAGACGGCCGAAGGCCTGGTCGCCCTTGGATTGCGGACGAGCAAGCGCGCCGATTACGCGGCGCCCCATCCAACGCAACTCACGACAGACGCGGCAAGGATCCCATGACGCAAACCCTTCGTACCATCGATCTGATGATCGCGCACGGAACGGTCATCACCGTCGATCCCGAGCGACGCGTGATCGAAAACGGCACCGTCGCGATCGACGGCGATCGCATCGTCGACGTCGGCCCAGCTGCTGATCTCTTGCCCCGTTACAGGGCCCGCAAGACGCTGGACGCGCATCGCAAGGCGGTGCTGCCAGGCCTCATCGATTGCCATGCGCATGCAGGGCACGGGCTGCTGAAGACGATGGGGGGCGGCGATTCGGAGGCGTGGATGGAAGCCTGCCGCATCGTCTACACCGTCGGTTCCGACGAGGAGTTCTGGCACGCCGAAGCCGGCCTCGCCGCGCTCG
>JAICVH010000202.1 GCA_025935435.1 Burkholderiales bacterium | reverse complement strand
GCCTGCTCGAACGTGAGGCGCACGGCAGCCTCGAAGTCCTGGCCCGGTCGCGGTGCATTCGGCGCGCGCGCCCTGCCGCGTGACTGTCCGGCCAGGGTCGCAAAAAGATCGGAGAGATCGACGTCGTCGAACGAAAACTGCGTCCCGCCAAACGACTGGCCCCAGTCCGGCGGAGGCCGGAATTCGTCGCCGGGCGCGTGCCGGCCGAGGTCATCGTAAGCGGCGCGCTTCTCCGGATCCTTCAGTGTTTCGTAGGCCTCGGCGACTTCCTTGAATCTTTCCTCGGCGTCCTTTTCCTTCGAGACGTCGGGATGAAACTTGCGCGCGAGCTTGCGATACGCCGCCTTGATCTGATCAGCGGTCGCAGTGCGCTCGACGCCGAGCGCCGCGTAGTAATCCTTGTACTTCATCGCGTGATCGACCGCGCGCGGATCACTCGATCACTGCAGCTTGATCTCACCGTCGAACGAGATGTCGATGTTGAGGCCCTTCACGACGAGCGTCATGTGCGCGGGAAACCGTTCGGTGCCCTGGATGCGGCCATCGGTGGTCGCCTGCGCCACCGCATGCTCGATCGCGCGCTGCGAGCCGATGCCGACGACCTTCAGGAACTTGCGAATGCTCAGGTTGAATGTTTCCTCGTCCATCGTCATCTCCTCCGGGTTTCGATCGTCCGTCTGTCATCGTATCAAGGCGTTTGCATCGCACGCGGCACGCCCGCTTCACGCTCGATTGCAACGCCGATCTCGCGCACGCCGGGCAGCGCACCGAGTTTCGCGACGCGAAGCTTCACCGCCTGCGCGCCGAACTCGTCCAGCACCAACGCCGCGAGTGCCTCGGCGAAGCGCTCGAGCAGTCGATGGCCGTGCGTACCGGCGAATTCACGAATGCGCGCAACGACGGCGGCGTAGTCGATCGCATCGGCGAGTTCGCCCGTCTCGAACGGCCGCGACGACGGCAGCGCGATATCCAGGTCGACCCGCACCGTCTGCGCGAGTTGCCGCTCCCACGCATACACGCCAACCTTGGTTTCAATGCGCAGATCATGGATGAAGATGGTGTTCATCGGCGGCAAGCGGACGAGCGCACGGGCGGCGCTACAATCGCGGCCATCTTACCGAAGGTGCCTCGGCGCTCGAAACGATCGTGCTCGCATCGCTCCTCATCGTCGCGGGCGCCTACCTGATCGGTTCGATTTCATTTGCGGTTGTCGTGAGCCGCGCGTTCGGATTGCCCGATCCGCACGAATACGGCTCGAAAAATCCCGGCGCGACGAACGTGCTCCGCACCGGCAACAAGGCGGCCGCACTGTTCACATTGCTTGGCGATGGCCTCAAGGGCTTTGTCGCCGTGTTTGCCGCTCGCATGCTTGCCGATAGGTTCGGCGGCGCGGAGTGGACCGTGGCTGCGGCTGCGGTTGCCGTCTTCGTTGGACACCTCTATCCGCTGTTCCATCGGTTCGCTGGCGGCAAGGGCGTATCGACCGCGGCCGGCATCGTGTTCGCACTGCATTGGCCGCTCGCGCTCGTGCTGACCGCGATCTGGCTGATCATGGCGTTTGGTTTCAAGATCAGCTCGCTTGCGGCGCTCACGACGGCCGTACTGTTACCGATCGGCATGTTCTATGTGATGGGTCCGGGCGCGCTGGCGTCGACCAGTATCGTGATTGCTGCGCTGCTCTTCTGGCGTCACCGCGTGAACATCCGCGAACTGATCGCCGGACGCGAGCGCTCGATCGGACGGTGACGATTAGCTAAGGAAGCGCCCAGCGCGGCCGCACGGAAAACGAATAGGACGCGGAATTGGGCGGAGCGCTGACGCGCGCTTCTTCCATGAGCCTCAGCGCGGCGGCCATCGCGATCATCGCGCCGTTATCCGTGCAATAACGAGGTTCGGGGAAGAATACCGCCGCGCCGCGCGCCGATAGCGCACCGTGAAGCCGCGACCGAAGCGCGCGGTTGGCACCCACGCCGCCTGCGACGACCAACGTTGCGAAGCCCGTCACGTCGAGCGCGAGCAGCGATTTCGCCACGAGTACGTCGACGACCGCCGCCTGGAACGCGCAAGCGATATCGGCCTTGCGGTCCGCAGGGAGCGACGCGGGGTCGCCGCCATTCGCGGCATCGCGCGCCCGTAGCGCAACGGCGGTCTTCAAACCCGAGAACGACAAATCGAGCGTGCCGGAATCGAGCATGGGTCGGGGCAGCGACACAGCGCCGGGCGTTCCTGCCTCTGCCAGTTCGGCGAGCGCGGGTCCGCCGGGGTACGGCAGCCCAAGCAACTGAGCGGTCTTGTCGAACGCCTCTCCGGCGGCATCGTCCTGGGTGTCGCCGAGCAGCCGGTAACGACCGACGGCGCGTACGTCGAAGAACTGCGTATGGCCGCCGGACACGAGCAGGGCGACGAACGGAAATTGCGGGGCCGGCGTTGCAAGCAGCGGCGACAGGAGATGACCTTCCATATGATGAACACCGATCACCGGCTTGCCGGTTGCGAAGCCGAGCGCACTCGCGACACTCGCGCCCACCAGCAGCGCGCCCGCCAGACCGGGGCCCTGCGTGAAGGCAATCGCGTCGACGGCGTCGATGGAGAGTCCCGCGTCGGCAAGCACGCGCTCGACCAGCGGCAGCACCCGCTGGATGTGGTCGCGCGACGCGAGCTCGGGTACGACGCCGCCGAACGCGCCGTGCACGGCGACCTGTGAATGCAGCGCGTCCGCGAGGAGGCCGCGTTCCGTGTCGTACAGCGCGACGCCCGTTTCGTCGCACGACGTTTCGATGCCAAGCACCCGCATGCGGACGACTATACCGGCGTGCGCCAGACGTGACCCGGACTCGTCCGGCGCTTGTCGATGGCGGATCGAGGCTGCTATACTTGCAGATTGCCTGAATCGATGTAGCGAAAGGTACAGCCGCCACATGACCAGCGTTCGCGTCCGCGAGAACGAGCCGTTCGAAGCCGCCCTGCGCCGTTTCAAGCGCACGATTGAAAAGACCGGCCTGCTGACCGAGTTGCGGGCGCGCGAGTTCTACGAAAAACCCACGTCGGAACGCAAACGCAAGAAGGCGGCCGCGGTCAAACGGCACTACAAGCGGCTCCGCAGTCAGCAGTTGCCGCCCAAGCTGTACTGACGTCCGGCACGGCCGGAACCGAATACCCAAGGGGCGAAGCAATTCGCCCCTTTTTCATCGATGCCATGACGCTCAAGGATCGCATCACTTCCGACATGAAGGACGCGATGCGCGCCAAGGCCGCCGCGCGCCTGTCGACGATCCGGCTGCTGCTCGCAGCGATCAAGCAACGCGAGGTCGATGATCGCAAGGCGCTCTCGGACGCCGACATCGTTGCGGTGATCGACCGGATGGTGAAGCAGCGCAAGGATTCCATTGCGCAGTTCGAGGCGGGCAAGCGCACGGATCTGGCCGACGCGGAAAGGGCCGAGATGGCCCTGCTCGAGACGTACCTGCCGCAACGCATGTCCGACGCGGAGGTCGACGCCGCTATCGACGCGGCAATCACTGCCGCGCGCAACGCCGGCGCTTCGGGCCCCGCGCTGATGGGCAAGGTCATGGCGGCGCTCAAGCCGCAACTCGCCGGGCGCGCCGACATGGGTACCGTATCCGCGAGGGTCAAGGCACGCGTCTGATCTTCATCATCGGTCGCCGCCGGGACCGCGCGCTCCGACGGAAATCCGCGCAATGCGCCCGGCTCCCGCCTATACTGGGGTGCTTTCCCTGCCGTGTGGGAGCGCCCGCGGCCGGCTTGACCGCCGGTCGCGCGGTGCCCTTGCAGGCTCCAGCTGCGCGCCTATCCCGGTAGGCCCACCCGAACGCGTGTGTCGTTCCGCATCCTGACCGATGATTCCGAACGACTTCATCCAGACGCTTCTCTCGCGCGTCGACATCGTCGACGTCATCGATCGCAGCGTGCCGCTGAAAAAGGCCGGCGCGAATTACCAGGCCTGCTGTCCGTTCCACACCGAAAAGACGCCGTCTTTCACCGTCAGCCAGACCAAGCAGTTCTACCACTGCTTCGGCTGCGGCGCGCACGGCACGGCCATCGGCTTCCTGATGGAGCACGATGGCAAGTCCTTCCCCGAAGCGGTCGAAACGCTCGCGCGGGACGTTGGGCTTACCGTACCGCATACGGAAACGGCCGGCGAGCGGGAACGCCGCGAAGTCTCGACCGACCTGAGTGAAATCCTGCTGACCGCGGCGAAGTTCTATCGCGGCAAGCTCAAGGATGCGCCTGACGCGATCGCCTATCTGAAACGCCGTGGGTTGACCGGTGCGGTCGCCGCGCATTTCGGCATCGGGTTCGCGCCGGATGCGTGGCAGGGATTGGCGACGGCGTACGCCGACTATGAGGACCCGGTGCTCGAGGGGGCGGGACTCGTCATCCGGGGCGACGGGGGCAAGCGCTACGACCGGTTCCGCAACCGGATCATGTTCCCGATTCACGACGCGCGCGGTCGGGTGATTGGTTTTGGCGGCCGGGTGCTCGATTCGGGGGAGCCAAAATACCTCAACTCCCCGGAAACAGCCGTCTTCTCCAAGGGAAAAGAGCTCTACGGCCTGTATCTCGCACGAAATGCGATTCGCGCCGCCAACCGGGTGCTCGTTGTCGAAGGCTACATGGACGTCGTCGCCTTGGCACAGCATGGGATCGAATACGCCGTGGCGACGCTTGGGACGTCGACCACCCCGGTGCACGCACAGAAGCTTTTTCGACTGGCAGACGTCGTGGTGTTCTGTTTCGACGGGGACGCCGCGGGCCGCAAAGCAGCCTGGCGCGCGCTTGAAACGACGCTGCCCGTGCTTGCGGACGGTAAGGAGGCGCGGTTCCTGTTCCTACCGAACGGTAAGGATCCCGACGACTTCATTCGCGGCCATGGGAAAACGGCATTCGAGCGCGCGATTGACGGCGCAACGCCGCTCTCCGAATACCTGCTCGGCGAACTTGCAAGTCGCCACCCGCCCGACACCGCGGAGGGTCGCGCAGCGCTGGTAGCGGCTGCGGAGCCGTACGTCGGGGGAATGGCGGCGCCGATCCTCGGCGCGCTGGTCCGGCGTCAGCTGGCCGAACTTGCCGGAATCCCCGGGGACCAACTCGATACGCTCGTGACCGGGCAACGACGCAGTGCTGCGCCGACGCGTTCAAAGCCGGTGCGCGGACCCGCGCGCCGGCCTCCGTCACTGCTGCGCGCCTTGTTGCAGGGCCTGCTCCTCGAACCGTCACTCGCGCGCCGGCATGCGCTGCCGCAACCGGACGATCGGACACCCGAAGCCGCTGCCTGGCGCGCGCTGGTTGACCATTGCATCGCCGCTTCGAGCGACCCGACCACCGCCAGCGTGCTGCAGCACTTTGCGGATACGACGCACGCCGATGTCCTCGCCGATGTGCTCGCTTCCGCGGCCGATCAGGAACTGTCGGCAGAACAGGTCGAAACGCAGGTTCTGG
>JAICVH010000036.1 GCA_025935435.1 Burkholderiales bacterium | reverse complement strand
CGCGCGATCTTCAGAAGCTCGGTGAAATGCCGGTCGCCGGTTGCGAACATCACGCCGTCGACGCGCTGCGCGACGAGCCAGTCGGCGAAGCTCTTTTGCTCGTACGAGAAATGATTCAGTCCCTCGAAGCGGTTCGCGCGGTTCCAGAGCTGCGAGCCGTTGGCCACCAGCTTCAGCGTCGCATGCGAGTAGACGAGCGCATTCTCGAGCCATGCAAGTTGCTGCGCGCCGAACATCGTCTTGCCCGGCCCGTCGTTCATCCGGTTCGCCGACCGGTACCAGCGATCGTCGAGCAGGAACAGGTCGACGTCGCCGTAGCGTGCGCGGCCGAAGATGCCGGGCACATCCGGCAGTCCGTAACTCGGATTCGCCCAGTAGCGCCGGAACAGCGCGAGCGACGTCCCTTTCATCACGTACGACAGGTCCGCGTCGTTCGGTCCATAGTCATGATCGTCCCAGATCGCGAGCTGCGGCGCGGCGACGAGCAGTCGTGCGAGCGCGGGATGCGCGCGCTGGCGGCGGTAACGCGCCGCCATCGATGCAGGATCGAGTTCGTCGGGTGGCTGGAAATACAGGTTGTCACCGAGCCAGAGCATCACATCGGGCGCCTTGTCGGCGATGGCATCGAAGATCTCGTAGCCACCCCCGTAATTGCTGGCGTTCCACGGCGGCTCGGTCGGTGCGAGGAAGAAGCAGGAACCGATCGCGATCGTGATGTCCTGCGCGTCGTCGCCCTTTGCCCACCACGGTTGTGCCCGCACGCTGCCGTCGCGACGATCACCATCGCCCTCGATCACATACGTTGCGCGGGCGCCCGGCGCGAGCCCCGTGAGTCGCGCGATGACGACAGCGTCGTCGTCGGCTCGGGCGTCGAGCGTGGCCTGCTGTTCGCGTCCGTCGTGTTCGGATCGCCACGTGACGCGAATCGGACCGGGTGCGTCGGCCTGCACCCACACCAGCGCACTCGTGTAATCGGCATACCCATGCATGACCACGAGCCGTGCATCTGCCGCGGCGCCGAGCGACGCACACAACAACGCAATGAACACGCGAGCGGCCAAGGCGATGCGTCCTGCGTCACGAAGCGCGCTCGATTGTGCCGACAACCCACGCAGATTACAATTGCAGCGTGGGTGACTCGGTGAACCTCACGCACCACTTCCTGATCGCGATGCCGGCGATGGCGGATCCCCATTTCGCGAACTCGCTCACGTACGTCTGCGAGCACAATCCCGAAGGCGCGCTCGGCATCGTCGTCAACAAGCCGATCGACATGACGTTGTCGACATTGTTCGAGCAGATCGAAATCCCGCTCGACGACCATGCGTTGCGCGAAGCGCCCGTGCACTTCGGCGGACCCGTGCAAATCGATCGTGGTTTCGTGCTGCATCGGCCGCTCGGCAACTGGCAATCGACGCTTGCGATCAGCGACGCGCTCGGGCTCACGACATCGAAGGATGTCCTCGAAGCCGCGGCGCGCGGGGAAGGTCCCACCGACCTGTTCGTTTCGCTCGGATACGCGGGCTGGTCGGCGGGACAGCTCGAAATGGAGCTGGCGCAAAACGCGTGGCTGACGGTCGAAGCGGATCCCAACGTGCTGTTCGATCTGCCGGCGGAGCGCCGGCTTCCGGCCGCGGTGCGCCTCCTCGGCATCGATATCTCGCGGCTCTCCGATACGGCCGGCCACGGGTGACCGCGCGTGCGGAAGAAACCGGACGCGACAGTGCTCGCGTTCGATTTCGGCACGCGGCGGATCGGCGTCGCGGTCGCCAACACCGTCACGCGAACCGCACAACCGTTGACGACGCTGGCCGCGATTCGTGGCGAGACGCCGCTGGCGGCGATCGCCGAACTGATCGACGCATGGCAGCCTTCGCAACTCGTGGTCGGGTTGCCCGTTCATGCCGACGGCACACCCCACGCGATGACTGCGCGTGCGCGCGGTTTCGCGCGCGCGCTCGAAGCGAGCTTCGGATGCCCGGTCGCGCTGGTGGACGAGCGCTGGAGCAGCGAAGCAGCCACGCAGGCGCTGCGCGATCAGGGGCATGGCGGTCGTGACGCGCGTGCGAAGCGCGACGAAACGGCGGCGCAGATCATCCTCCAGGCGTGGCTCGATGAAGCGCAATGACGACCGCTGATACGCTGCCCGACGCGGAAGCCGCGCTCGGCGCACTCGTCGAACGCATGCGCGGATCGGTCGCCGCCAACGCCGCACTGGTCGGCATCTATTCCGGCGGCGCGTGGCTCGCCGAGCGTCTCGCAAAGCGGTTGCCGGGATCGCATCCGGTCGGATTCATCGACGTGTCGTATTACCGCGATGACTACGCGCTTTCGGGACTCAAACCGAACACGCGTCGCACGTCATTGCCGTTCGACGTCGAGGGCGCGACGATCGTGCTCGTCGACGACGTGCTCTACACCGGCCGCAGCGTCCGCGCGGCGGTGAATGAACTGTTCGACTTCGGTCGGCCGGAGCGCATCGAGCTCGCTGTTCTCGTGGACCGCGGCGGACGCGAGCTCCCGATCGAAGCGACGTACGTCGGCGCGACGATCACCGTCCCGCGCGATCGGACGATCGTGCTGTCGCGTGACCCGGGCGGCACGCTGTCGCTCGGCGTCGAGCCGCTGTCGGGCGTCGCGTAGGGCCCCGGGAACGCGTCCGATCGATGAGCGCCCGCAACCCGCAGCTCAACCGCAACGGCGAGCTGACGCATTTGCTGACGCTCGAAGGTCTGCCGCAGGCAGTCATCACGCACATCCTCGATACCGCGGAGCCATTCGCATCGATCGGCGAACGCGAGGTGAAGAAGGTCCCGCTCCTTCGCGGCAAGGGCGTCTTCAACCTGTTCTTCGAAAACTCGACGCGCACCCGGACCACGTTCGAAATCGCCGCCAAGCGCCTTTCCGCCGACGTCATCAACCTCAACATCGGTGCATCGTCGACGTCCAAGGGCGAGACGCTGCTCGACACCGTCGACAACCTCTGCGCGATGAACGCCGACATGTTCGTCGTCAGGCACTCGCAGTCGGGTGCACCGCACCTGATAGCGTCGCACCTCGAAGCGATGGGACGTACGCACGTGCACGTCGTCAACGCGGGCGATGGACGCCATGCGCATCCGACGCAGGGCTTGCTCGACCTTTACACGATCCGCCACTACAAGCGCGAGTTCCAGGGCTTGACCGTTGCGATCGTCGGCGATGTACTGCATTCGCGCGTGGCGCGGTCGCTGATCCATGGCCTGACGACGATGCGTGCGGCGGAGGTCCGGGTGATCGCGCCGCGAACGTTGCTGCCGTCGCACGTGGAGACGCTCGGGGTGTCCGTCCACAACGACATGCGTGAAGGGCTTCGCGACTGCGACGTCATCGTGATGCTGCGGCTGCAAAATGAGCGGATGAAAGGCGCGCTACTTCCTTCCGCCGGCGAGTATTTCCAGCAGTACGGGCTCACGCTCGACAAGCTGGCGCTGGCCAAGCGCGATGCGATCGTCATGCATCCCGGACCGATGAACCGTGGCGTGGAGATCGACTCGCCGGTGGCCGACGGTGAGCGTTCGGTAATCCTGCCGCAGGTGACGTTCGGCATCGCCGTGCGGATGGCCGTGCTGTCGATCATCGCGTCGAAATGACGCGCTCCGCATGAACATCGAACTCCGCGGCGGTCGGGTCATCGATCCTTTGCAATCGATCGACCGTGTCGCCGACGTTTACGTCAGCGACGGCCGAATCGCGAGCGTTGGCGAGAAGCCGTCGCGCTGGCAGGCCGACCGCGTCATCGACGCGCATGGATGCGTCGTTTCGCCCGGCTTTGTCGATCTGGCCGCACGGTTGCGCGAGCCCGGGTTCGAGCACAAGGCAACGTTGGAGTCCGAACTCGCTGCGGCGGCGTCGGGTGGCGTGACGAGCCTCGCATGCCCACCCGACACCGACCCGCCCCTTGACGAGCCGGGCCTCGTCGAAATGCTCAAGCATCGCGCGCGCGTCATCAACCAGGCGCACGTGTATCCGATCGGTGCGCTGACGCTCGGTCTCAAGGGCGAGACGCTGACCGAGATGGGGCAGCTCGCGCAGGCAGGTTGCGTCGCCTTTTCGCACGCGGACGTGCCACTGCCCGATACGCAGATGCTATTCCGCGCGTTGCAATACGCGGGGACGTTCGGGCATCGCGTCTGGCTGCGGCCGCAGGATCCGCATCTCGCGCGCGGCGGCGTCGCACACGAAGGCGAGGTTGCGACGCGACTCGGATTGGCGGCGATTCCGGTGTCGGCCGAGACGATCGCGTTGGCGACGATTTTCGCGCTGGTGCGGGAAACGGGCGTTGGCGTGCACCTATGCCGGCTGTCGTCGGCGCGCGGCGTTGCGATGGTGCGCGACGCGAAAGGCGACGGATTGCCGATCACCTGCGACGTCGATGTGCATCACCTCCATCTTTGCGACGTCGACATCGGCTGGTTCGATACACATGCGAACCTGATGCCGCCGCTTCGCACGACGCGCGATCGCGATGCGCTGCGCAGGGGCTTGGCCGATGGCACGATCGACGCGGTGTGCTCCGATCATGCGCCCGTCGACGACGACGACAAGCAGGTTCCGTTCGGCGAGGCCGCGCCAGGCGCCACCGCGCTCGAGCTGTTGCTGCCGTTGACGCTCAAGTGGGCCACCGAACTCGATATCCCGCTCGTTCGCGCACTCGCCGCCATCACGGCGTCGCCGGCGGCGATCCTCGGCGTTGCGCCACCGACGCTTCGCGCCGGCGACGTCGCCGACCTGGCGGTCTTCGATCCGTCGCTAAGCTGGGTCGTGCGCCGCGACGCATTGCGAAGCCAGGGCAAGAACACGCCGTACATGGGTATCGAAGTGCAGGGTCGCGTCCGTTACACGCTGCTCGCCGGCCACGTGGTTCACGAAGCGTGACCGCGCATCGGGAGCGGTCGGGCGCGCCTGACGACGCTGTCGGCGCTTCATGACGACCGTGGTACGCGCCCGAGGAGGTAGAACTCCGGGTTCGGCTGCATCGAGATCAAATTGGCCATTCGGTTCGACAGCGCGAAGAACGCCGCGATCGCGCCGATGTCCCAGATGTCCTCGTCGGTAAAACCGTGCTCGCGGAGTTCCGAAAAGTCGGCATCGTCGATCGTTGCGCTGTCGAGCGCCACCTTCAGCGCAAACGCTAGCATCGCGCGCTGCCGCGGTGAGATCTCGGCCTTCCGATAGTTGACCGCGACCTGGTCGGCGACGCGGGGGTTCTTCGCGTACACGCGCAAGATCGCGCCGTGCGCGACGACGCAGTAGAGGCAATCGTTCGCGCCGGAAGTCGCGACGACGATCATTTCGCGCTCGGCCTTGCTGAGGCCACCTTCCTTCAACATCAGCGCGTCGTGATAAGCGAAGAACGCGCGAAATTCGTCCGGCCGATGCGCGAGCGTAATGAATACGTTCGGCACGAAGCCGGCTTTGTCCTGCACCTCGAGGATGCGCGCTCGGATATCGTCCGGCAGCGCATCGAGCGCTGGTACCGGGTAGCGCGAAATCGCCGTCACGAAGTGGGTGGAACGTAACCGGCGGGCATTTCGGCGCCGGTGCCGAAGAAGTGCTTTTCCATCTGTTCGGCAAGCCACTTCCGCGCCCGCGCGTCGGCAAGCGACAGCCGGTTCTCGTTGACGAGCATCGTCTGGTGCTTGAGCCACTGCGCCCACGCTTCCTTCGAGACGTTCTCGTAGATCCGTTTGCCGAGTTCCCCCGGATACGGTGCGAAGTCGAGGCCTTCCGCCTCGCGGCCGAGCTTCACGCAGTTCACCATTCTTGCCATCGGAGGTTCCTTTCGCGCACGTTCTGGCGCGGCGACTTTATCGCCGCGTGAAGCGATCGGTCGAACGACGTGTTCGCCGCTACAGGTTCTTCACGTAGACCAGGGACTTGCGCTGGTAATTGTAGAGCGCCTGCTTCTGTTGCGGCAGGTCGGCGATCGTCGCGGTGCGAAACCCACGCTCCAGGAACCAGTGCGCTGTCCTGGTCGTCAGCACGAACAACTGGGTCAGCCGCAGCTTGCGCGCACGCGACTCGATCTCGTTCATCAGTGCTTCGCCATAACCTTCGCGCCTAAAATCCGGATGGACGGCAAGCGCCGCAAGTTCGCCGACGCGCTCCGCCGGAAAGGCATAGAGCGCTGCGCAGCCGATGATGTGGTTGTCGTACTCGGCGACGACGAAGCGCTCGATCTCGCTTTCAAGACGTTCGCGCGAACGGCGCACGAGGACGCCCTGTTCCTCCAGCGGCTCGATGATCGACAGGATGCCGCCGACGTCGTCGATCGTCGCATTGCGCAAGTGCGCGAGCGCGGTTCCCGCGAGCATCGTTCCGACGCCGTCGCGGGTGAACAGTTCGAGCAGCAGCGCGCCGTCGTGGTGTCTACTGATCAGGTGGGCGCGCGCGACGCCGTTGTTGCATGCGCGGATCGCAGCAGGCAGGTAGACACGGATGTCGGGCGCGAGCTTGTCCGGACGCAGCAAAAGCTTCTCGGCGTCGGCCGTCGACAGATCCGACAGCAGTTGGCGACGGCCGTTACGCACGCCGTCCGCGTCGGTCAGGAAAATGAGCTTGGTCGCGTCGACATGCACGGCGCATTGCGTTGCCACTTCCTCGACGGTCAGGTTGAAGATCTCCCCCGTCGGTGAATAGCCGGTCGGCGAAATGAGCACGATGTCGCCGTCGTCCAGCCGTTGCTGGATCGCTTCGGTGTCGATGCGGCGGACCTCGCCAGTCAACTGCATGTCGATGCCGTCGACGATCCCCATCGGCTTTGCCGTGAGGTAATTGCCGCTCGATACGCGGTTGCGGGCGTTGGCCATCGGCGAGTTCGCGAGCCCGAGCGACAGTAGCGCCTCGATGCGCGCGCGAACCTGGCCGGCCGCTTCGAGCACGCAATCCATGGCGTCGGAATCGGTGATGCGCACGCCGTTCGCGTAGCGGCTTGGAATGTTCTGAGCGGTCAGGATCGCCTCGACCTGCGGTCGGCAGCCGTGCGCAACGACGAGCTTGATGCCGAGGCTGTGCAGCAGGTTCAGGTCATGAACGACACCAAGGAAAGAATCGTCCGCGACGACTTCCCCGCCGAACGCGATGACGAACGTCTTGCCCCGGAATGCGTGCACGTACGGTGCGGCGGCACGAATCCAGTGCACGAATGCCCGCATCGTCGCCGAGTTCGCGGGCGGAGTCGTATCGGGCGCGCGAGCGATCTTCGGTTCTCGGGCCATGAGCGGCGCCGATTATAGCGTTCGCGTCACCGTTATAATTGACGATTGCCGCGCGCAAGGCCGCGCAGTTCGTACGCCTGCCGGCGCTCTCGGTACGGGCGACGCCATGCATGAACGCGCAAGGGCGCCGAACGCTGGAGCGCCCGCCGCCGTATGTCACTCCTCGAAAAGCTCAATCCGGAACAACTGGCGGCCGTCACGTTGCCGCACGCGTCGGCGCTGATCCTCGCCGGTGCGGGCAGCGGCAAGACGCGCGTGCTCACGACGCGGATCGCATGGTTGCTTGCAACCGGGCAGGCGAGCCCGCTGTCGATTCTCGGCGTCACGTTCACGAACAAGGCGGCCCGGGAGATGCTGACGCGACTGGCCGCGCTGACGCCCATCAACCTGCGCGGAATGTGGCTCGGCACGTTTCACGGCCTGTGCAATCGGATGCTGCGGATGCATCACCGCGATGCCGGCCTGCCGCAGCTGTTCCAGATCCTGGACACGCAGGACCAGCTCGCGCTGATCAAGCGCATGTACCGCGCGCATGCGATCGATGACGAACGTTACCCGCCGCGCGAGTTGCAGTGGTTCATTGCCGGCGCCAAGGAAGAGGGCAGGCGTCCGAACGCCGTCGAAGCGGGCGACGACTTCACGCGCCGGCAAGTCGAGCATTACGCGCTCTACGAGGCCATGTGCCAGCGTGAAGGCGTCGTCGACTTCGCAGAGTTGCTGTTGCGCTGCTACGAATTGCTGACGACGCATCATGGCATCCGCGACCATTACCGCCGCCGCTTCTCGCACCTGCTCGTCGACGAGTTCCAGGACACGAACGCGCTGCAATACCGGTGGCTGCGCGAGCTCGCCGGCCCGAATAGCGCGATGTTCGCCGTCGGGGACGACGACCAGTCGATCTACGCGTTTCGTGGCGCCAATGTCGCGAACATGCAGCATTTCGAGCGCGACTTCGCGCGGCCGGACCTGCCGGTGCGGTTGATCAAGCTCGAGCAGAACTACCGGTCGCACGGGCACATCCTGGACGCCGCGAACGCGCTCATCAAGAACAACACGACGCGGCTCGGCAAGAACCTGTGGACGAGCGAAGGGCACGGTGAACTCGTGCGCGCATTCGCTGCGCCGAGCGACCTGGACGAGGCCGCGTTCATCGTGGACGTCGTCAAGGGTCTCGTCGGCGAGGGGCTCGCGCTCGACCAGGTCGCGCTCCTCTACCGCAGTAACGCGCAATCGCGGGTGTTCGAACATGCGCTGTTCAATGCGGCGTTGCCGTACCGGGTTTACGGCGGAATGCGCTTCTTCGAGCGCGCCGAGATCAAGCACGCGCTCGCCTACCTGCGGCTTCTCGCGGAACCGTCCGACGACGGCGCGTTCCTGCGCGTCGTCAACTTTCCGCCGCGCGGCATCGGGGCGCGCACGCTCGAGCAGTTGCAGGATGCGGCGCGCACGCAAGGGACGTCGCTGTGGCAGGCGGCGTGCGCCGGAAACGCGAAGGGCAAGGCCGGAACGTCGCTTGCCGCATTCGTCCGACTGATCGAGGCGGCGCGCGAAGCCACGCGGTCGTCGCCGCTCTCCGAAACCGTTGCCCACGTCATCGAAGCGTCTGGCCTGCTTGCGCATTACCGCCAGGAGAAGGATGGTGCGGAGCGCGTCGAGAACCTCGAGGAACTCGTCAACGCGGCACAGAGCTTCGTGCGCGAGGCCGATCTCGCAGTCGATGCGCCGATCCGCGTCACGGATGCAAGCGGGGCGATGGACGGCGCTGCCGAGCCCGCTGCCAACGATGGCGCTACCGAAGACGTTGCCAACGAAGGCGCGACCGACCCGCTCACTGCATTCCTTGCACACGCGGCGCTCGAGGCCGGCGACACCCAAGCGGCCGAAGGGCGCCCGGCGCTGCAATTGATGACGATTCATTCGGCGAAGGGCCTCGAGTTCCATACGGTGTTCATCACCGGCCTTGAGGAGGGACTTTTTCCCCACGAGAACAGCTTCAACGACCTCGAAGGCATTGAAGAGGAACGGCGGCTCATGTACGTCGCCGTGACGCGCGCCCGGCGGCGCCTTTATCTGTCGCTCGCGAAAAGCCGGATGCTGCACGGCCAGGTGCGATACGGCATCTCTTCACGCTTTGTCGACGAGATCCCCAGCGGGCTCGTGCAATGGCTATCCGCGCGCGATCGTCGCGGCGCCATCGACGTGGATCGGGCGGAGTGGGGCTCTGGCGCATGGGCGAAGCCACCCTCTGGCGTCGTCGGCGCGCCGCGCGCAACACCGCCTGCGCCGACGTGGCGCATCGGTCAGAGCGTGCGCCACGCGAAGTTCGGCGTCGGCGTCATCATCGACGCCGAGGGCCGCGGCAGCGACGCGCGCGTTCAGGTCAACTTCCGCGATGCCGGCGTCAAGTGGCTCGCGCTCGATTACGCGCGACTCGAAGCGGCGTGAGCTGCTCGAACGCGCTTCCTTAGGGGTCAGAGCAAGTCGACTTGTTGCTCTGACCCCGATGTCGACTTATTGCTCTGACCCCGAAGTCCTTTCGATTGGTGCGAGCGTCTCGCCGGCATGGAACACGTCGCGATAGCTGACGTAATCGGAAATGTGCAGCGTGGCGACGAAGAAGGTGAGGTACGGCAGCACGATCAACGCCGCGAGCGTCGCGTTGACGGGGGGCGGGACGACGAGTGCGAGCGTCGTCGTGACGAGCGTCGGCACGACGCCGCCCAGCAGGAACAGGCCGATCGCATAGCGCGCAGCCGCACGCCAGTTCGCAAGCGCCGCACGAAGGCTTGCGCGCAGCGCAGACAGCATCGGCGCATCCTGAAAGACGACGAGCGCGGGCGCCCACCACAGCGCGAGGATCGTAGGCAGCGCGCACAGCACGCCGAACAGCATCGCGAGCTGTACGCGCGGCGATGCGAGCGTTTCCTGCACGCTCCGCGCTGCACGGGTTGGATCCTCGTCGGCCGCGGGCGCGGCGCCGTAGAGCATTTCAAGCAGGCGCCCGCCGTCGATGAGCGCCGTGGCGCCGAGTGCCAGTGACACGCCGACGACGAACACGACGCCCAGTGGCAGCAGCGCCGTCAGGTTCGAGCGAAAGCCGCGCAACAGCATTCGCGGCGAAGGCTTCCCGCCGCGCTCCTGCGTCCACGCCGCGGCGAGAAAGCCGACCGAAAGTGCAGGCTTGATCAGCGGTGCGACAAGCACGCCGACGAGCGGGATGCGATCGACGAACCACAACGTGACGTAGTACGCGAACAGCATCAGGATCCACGGCAGCCGATGCCGGCTGAACATCCGGTAGCTCTCCGCGAGCCACGTCAATCCGCGGCGGCCGTCGTATCGCGTGAACACGATGTCGTTCGCCACCGGACGGCCTTCAGACCTCGAGCGGCCGCGGCGACGCAGCGACGCGTGCTCGCAGGATGCGTTCGAACGGCGCCGGGTCGTGCGCGTGCGTCAACTCCCCGGGGCGCGGCAGGTGCAGGTCATACAGGCGCGACAGCCAGAAGCGCAGCGCGGCAGCGCGCAGCAGCGCCGTCCATTGCGCGCGTTCATCCGGCGTCAGCGGTCGCGCCGCATCATACGACTCGACCATCGCCTGCATCCGGTCTTCATCGAGCTCGCCGTCCGCGCCGCGGTCGACGCACCAATCGTTGACGGCGATCGCGAGGTCGTAGGCGAAGAAATCCGTTGCTGCAAATCCGAAGTCGATGATGGCGGCAACACGCCCGCCGTCGAACAGCACGTTGTCGCAGAAGAGGTCGCCGTGGATCGCGCCCTTCGGCAGCTTGCCCTTGCCGAATCCGGTCTGGTAGCGGACTTCGTCGGTCAACAGTTCGTTTTGCTCCGCCGTGATGTAGGGCCGAACGGCGCGCGCTGCCTGTCGCCACCACGCAGGACCGCGCCGATTGGTGAGCCGCGCGCGATAGTGCTGCGACGCGATGTGCAGGCGTGCGAGCGCGTCGCCAACGGCCGCGCAGGCGTGCGCCGTCGGTATTTCGACGGGCGCGCCGTCGATGCGCGTGACAAGCCCGGCGGGGCGCCCGTTCAAATGCGAGAACAACGCACCCGTTCGATCGGGTGCCGGTGCGGGCACCTCGACGCCGGCGCGCGCGAGATGCGCCAT
>JAICVH010000112.1 GCA_025935435.1 Burkholderiales bacterium | reverse complement strand
GCGCGTGGATGAACGGCGCAAGACGCCAGGCGATGTGTCGGCGCCCGCGACACCCAGGCTGGGCGATTCACTCGCCGTGCGCGTCGTGCAACACGTTCCGATTCCGCTCGATGCCACGTTCGAATGCCGATCCGGCGAACTGCTGGCGCTGACGGGCCCGTCGGGCAGCGGCAAGTCGACACTGCTCCGCTGCATCGCCGGCCTCGAGCGCGGTGCCCGCGGCAGCATCGCGTGTGGAGACGCGGTATGGCTCGACAGCGATCGCGCGATCAACCTGACGCCGCAACGGCGCTCGGTTGGAATCGTCTTCCAGCAATACGCATTGTTTCCGCATCTGACGGCGTTGCGCAACGTGGAGGCAGCGCTCGGTCATCGCCCGCGCGACACGCGTCTCGCACGCGCGCGCGAATTGCTTGCGAGCGTGCATCTGGCCGGCCTCGAAGATCGGCGTCCGTCGCAATTGTCGGGAGGACAACAGCAGCGAGTCGCCATGGCGCGCGCGCTCGCACGCGATCCGCAGGTGCTCCTGCTGGACGAACCGTTTGCGGCCGTCGATCGCGTGACGCGGCAAAAGCTCTACCGCGAACTCGCCGAGTTGCGCCGGACGCTCGCCATGCCGATCGTGCTCGTCACCCACGACCTCGACGAGGCGGCGATGCTTGCCGACCGCATGTGCATCCTGCATCGCGGCCGTACGCTGCAGATCGGCACGCCGCACGAGGTGATGACGCGGCCGGTCGATGCGGTCGTCGCGCGGCTCGTCGACTTGCGCAACGTGTTCGAGGGCATCGTGCAGGCGCACGACGCTGCGGCTAAATGTACGTTCATCGACTGGCACGGGATCACGCTCGAAGCAGCGTCTGGGACGCAGGTCGCAGCCGGCGCACGCGTTGCATGGACGATTCCGGTCAGCGGCATCGTTCTCCATCGTCGAGACCGTCCGTCGCGAGGCGAGCACGAAAACCCCGTGTACGGCGTGGTCGACGATTGTCTGACGCTCGGCGACGATACGACGATCGGCATTCGCCCGGACGGCGTGCGCGATGCACTGTTGACGCTGCGCGTGCCGACGCACGTGGCGCAACGCAATGGCATCGCAATCGGCGTGCGCGCCGGCGTGTCGCTGCTAGCGCATGCGATCCACCTGATGCCCCCGGTGTCGGACATGTGATCATTCGGCACCACGATGCCGCGGCGCCTGCGCGTCGCTGCGCCGAATAAAGGCGCCTCCGACACCCGTAGTCGACTCCGAGTCGACCGTATTCACGACGCAGTTGTTCGTCTCGCTGCAAATGCGTATCGTGGGACCACGCGTCCGGCAAGCGTCTCGCGGACCGCGTTAAAGCAAAGCCGGTTCCAATCCATCGACGAGGAGAAAGCCATGGCGAAAGCACAAACGGCGGAAGGCGTCTATCGCGTCATCGACGTCGTCGGGAGCAGCGACACATCCTGGGAGGACGCGGCGCGCAATGCCGTCGAGACGGCCGGCAAGTCGCTGCGCGACATGCGCATCGCCGAAGTCACGAAGCTCGACGTGAAGATCGAGGACGGCAAGGTGCTCGCGTACCGGACGCGGCTGCAATTGTCGTTCAAGTACGAGGGCTGACGCGGTAGTCGAAGGCGAAGTCTCGTTCGAGCAGGCCGACGCGACCAAGCGCCGCGGCCGTGGCATTCCGCCGTGATGCGGTACGATGCCCGCACCGCGCACGCGTGCCGCCCGGCTCATGGATTTCGCCTTCGTTCTCGACCCGCTGCCGCTCCTCAAGGCCTACAAGGACTCGAGCGTTGCAATGATGCGCGCGGTGGCCGCGCGCGGCCATCGCGTTTACGCGCTCGAGCAGTCGGCGCTGTACTGGCGGGACGGCGCGACGCGCGCCGAAGCACGCCCGCTCGACCTGCACGACGACGACCACGATTGGTACACCGCCGGCGCTACGGAAGATCGTGCACTGCGGGATTTCACGGCGGTGATGATGCGCAAGGATCCGCCGTTCGACATGGAGTACGTCTATTCGACGTACCTGCTCGAGGCGGCCGAAGCCGAAGGCGCGCGCGTTTTCAACCGGCCGCGCGCCATTCGCGACTACAACGAGAAGATGGCGATCGCTTCGTTTCGCCAGTTCACGACGCCGACGCTGGTTACGCGTGACGCGCGGCTGATCGGCGCGTTCATCGACGAACATCGCGACACGATCGTCAAGCCGCTCGACGGCATGGGCGGCACATCGGTATTTCGCGTTCGCCATGACGACCCCAATCGCAATGTCATCATCGAAACGGTATCGCATCTCGGCGCACGCACGGTGATGGCGCAGCGCTTCATTCCCGAAATCCGTGACGGCGACAAGCGGATCCTGCTGATCGGCGGCGAGGTCGTCCCCTACTCGCTCGCCCGGATTCCTAGACCGGGAGAAACGCGCGGAAATCTCGCCGCGGGCGGGGAAGGCGTCGCGCGTCCGCTGTCCGTGCGCGATCGCGAGATCGGCGAAGCGCTTGCCGCTCCTCTTGCCGCCGAGGGCCTGCTCGTCGTCGGCATCGACGTCATCGGCGATTACCTGACCGAAGTGAACGTCACGAGCCCCACCTGCTTTGTCGAGATCAGCGAGCAATCGGGGTTCGACGTTGGCGGCATGTTCGCCGACGCGCTGCTGCGCGCGTGCGCACGCCAATGATCGGCATCCTGATCGTCGCGCACGATCGCCTCGGCGAAAGCCTGGTGGATGCGGTGACGCACGTGCTCGGTGCGCGGCCGTCGCAGTTCGAAGTGTTTCCCGTCGGCGCGAACGACGACCCGCTGTCACTGCTGCCGAAGGCGCGCACGGCGGTCGCTGCGCTCGACACCGGCGAGGGCGTCGCGATCCTGTCCGACATCTACGGCGCGACGCCCTGCAATCTCGCGGCGAAGCTCGCGAGTGCCGGTCGCGTCGAAGTGATCGCCGGCGTGAGCCTGCCGATGCTCGTCCGAGCCTTCACGTACCGAAGCAAACCGATGGAGACCTTCGTGAAGAAGGCCGTTTCCGGCGGCTGCGAGGGCGTGCTGCACATCGAACCCGAGTCGATTCATGCAACAGCGCGAAGTCGAAATCGTTAACAAGCTCGGGTTGCACGCGCGCGCGTCGGCAAAGCTCACGCAGCTTGCCGCGAAATTCGACAGCGACGTGCAGGTGACGCGCAATGGCCGCAAGGTGAATGCGAAGAGCATCATGGGCGTGATGATGCTCGCCGCAGGCAAGGGATCGAAGATCACGCTCGAAATCGCGGGGCCGGACGAGGAGCAGGCGATGGACGCGATCTGCCAGCTCATCAGCGATTGCTTCGGTGAAGGCCAGTAGAGCGCGGGCGTGGTCAGCTTCGCGCTCCATGGTATCGGCGTCTCGGGCGGGATCGCGATCGGCCGCGCGCAGCTCGTCTCGCATGCGACGCGCGAAGTTGCGCATTACACGATTCCGCTCGCGCAGGTGCCCTCCGAGATCGAACGGTTCACGACCGCGATCGGCGAGGTGAAGAACGAGCTCGAGGGCCTGCATGCGGCGCTGACCAGCGGGGACGCGCCCGGCGAATTCGGCGCGTTCCTCGATATCCACGCAATGATCCTGAACGATCCGACGTTGTCGGAGGCGCCGAAGCGGATCATTGCCGAGCAGCGTTGCAATGCCGAATGGGCGCTCACGCTGCAGATGGGCGTGCTGGTCGAGCAGTTCGACCAGATCGAGGATTCCTATCTGCGCGAGCGCAAGGCCGACGTCGTGCAGGTCGGCGAGCGCGTGCTGAAGCGGCTGATGGGGCGCCCCGGCACCATTCCCCCGGCGGGTGTCGAGGAGCAGACGATCCTGGTCGCGCACGATCTATCGCCGGCCGACGTCATCCAGTTCAAGCAGCATCACTTCGCCGCGTTCCTGACGGATCTCGGCGGCGTCACGTCGCATACGGCGATCGTCGCCCGCGGCCTGAACGTGCCCGCCGTCGTCGCGACGCACAACGCGCGCCAGTTGATCCGCGACGGCGAAATGATGATCGTCGATGGCAGCAATCACGTCGTCATCGTCAATCCCGATCGCGCGGTGCTGGCCGAATACCGGCTGAAGCAGAACGAATTCGATCTCGCGCGGCAGAAGCTCCGGCGCCTGCGCAGCAAGCGTGCCGATACGCTCGACGGCGTCCATATCGAGCTACATGCCAACATCGAGCTACCCGAGGACATCGAGCACGCACTGAAGAACGGCGCTACCGGAATCGGCCTGTTCCGCTCCGAGTTCCTGTTCCTGAACCGCACCGGACTGCCATCGGAGGACGAGCAGTTCGAGGCGTTTCGGAAGGTCGCGGAGGGCATGCAGGGAATGCCGGTGACGATTCGCACGTTCGACTTGGGCGCCGACAAGCAGCAGGCCGACCTCGAAGGACTGGCGCGCGTCGCACCAAACCCCGCGCTCGGCCTCCGCGCGATCCGCTTTTGTCTTGCCGAGCCGCGTTTGTTTCTCACGCAGCTGCGCGCGATCCTGCGCGCGACGCATTACGGCAACGTGCGCATCCTGCTGCCGATGCTCGCATCGTCGAGCGAAATCGACCAGGCGCTCGCAATGGTCGCCCGCGCACGGGAAAGCCTCCGCGAGCAGAACGTCCCGTTCAACCCGGACGTACAGATAGGCGGCATGATCGAAATCCCGGCCGCAGTGCTTGCGATGGGCGCGTTCCTGCGGAAGCTCGATTTCCTGTCGATCGGCACCAACGACCTGATTCAGTACACACTCGCCGTGGACCGCGCGGACGATGCGGTGTCACACCTGTTCGATCCGATGCATCCGGCGGTCTTGCGTCTCATTGCACTCGCGATCGGTACGGCGTCGAAAGCCAAGGTGCCGATCGCCGTATGCGGGGAAATGGCGGGTGACCTGCAATCGACGCGGCTGCTGCTCGGGCTCGGGCTGCGCGAATTCTCGATGCATCCGTCGCACCTGCTCGGAGTCAAGCAACGCGTTCTGCAGACGGATGTCACGGCGACGGAGCCGTGGGTCGAGCGGATCCGGCGCGCCGACGAGCCCGACAAGCTCGCGATGCTGCTCGCAAGGCTCAACGCCTGATCCGGACCTCGGAATGAGCGTGACCGGACGGCTGTTTGCCGCCCTGTCGCGTCGATTCCCCGATCCATGTTCCGGATGCTCCGAGTGCTGATCGCAAGCGCGCTGTTGTTCGCAGCAATCCCCGCGTGCGCCGTCAAGACCGGGGAGCCTGCACCGTCGTTTGCGCTACCCACGGCGCGGGGCGAGGTGATCGACCTCGCACGCTTGCGCGGGCGTGTCGTATACGTCGACTTCTGGGCGTCGTGGTGCGGCCCCTGCCGCCGCTCGTTTCCGTGGATGAACGCGTTGCACGCACGTTATGCAAACCAGGGCCTCACGATCGTCGGCATCAACGTCGACAAGCGGCGCGCCGACGCCGAGCGCTTCCTGCGCGACGTGCCCGCCACGTTCGCCGTCGTGTACGACCCGCAAGGCGTTGCACCCGCGGCCTTCGACGTCAAAGGCATGCCGACTTCGTACATCGTCGATCGCAACGGCGTCGTCGCCACCGTCGAGGAAGGCTTTCATGACGATCGCCGCGACGCCATCGAAGCGCGCATCCGCGCCTTGCTCGCGACGCCATGAGGCGGGAGCGATCGCAAGCGGCATGCAGTGATGACGCGATGATTCGCGGCGCTGCGCTCGCGCTGGTCGTCGTCCTTGCCGGATGCGCGACATTCGATCCGCCGCGGGCCTGGGAGAAGGGCGACCTCGCGCGTCCGTCGATGCGTCTCGACGCGGACCCGCTGGCGATGCGCGTCACGCAGCATATCTATCAAAGCAAGGAAGCTGCGGCCGGAGGCGGCGTCGTCGGTGGCGGCGGGTGTGGCTGCAACTGACGCTGCGGCAACCGATCGCGAGCGATCGGCGCTGATCGTCGCAGCGCTGGCGCTTCCGGGCATCCTGCCGGCGAACGCATACGCGCAGGCGGCGCCCGACGAAGCTCTGGTGGCGCTTCGCTACTACGATTACCGCGACTGGCAACCGGGCGCCGCGCGGATGTCCGTGCGCAGCCCGTCGCTGTACGCGCTGATGCCGCTCGGCGAAAACTCCGCCATCGAAACGACGCTCGTTCACGACACGATGTCGGGCGCATCGCCGCTTTTCCACGACACGCTGTCCGGCGCATCCGGCATCGGCGTCACCGATCATCGCGCAGCCGGCGACGTGAAGTTGACGACGTACATCGACGGCAATGCGCTCGCGGCCGGCGTCGCCTATTCGCACGAGCGCGATTACATATCGCGCGCCGCGTCGCTCGAATGGCGCCACTGGACCGATGACCGCAATCGCACGTATGCGATCGGTCTTGGCGCAGCGCGCGATCGCATCCACAGTGTCAACGCCATCGCGACCAGCCGTCGTCGCGAAACCTATGACCTGCTGCTGGGCGTCACGCAGGTGCTGAACGCCGGGGCCGTCGTCGAATCGACGCTCACGTGGTCGCAGGGGCGCGGCTACTACTCCGACCCGTACAAGCTCCTCGACGCGCGGCCTGATCGACGGCGCATCGTCAGCTGGCTCACGCGTTACAACCAGTACCTGCCGCGCATGGACGCGACCGTCCGGATTGCCTATCGTTACCTCGATGATTCATTCGGCGATCGCTCGCACATGGTCGAAGCATCCTGGGTCCAGCCGTTGCCCGCTGGCTTCACCCTGACGCCGACGCTGCGCTACTACACGCAAAGCGCCGCCAGGTTCTATCGCGATCCGCCATTCCCGCAAGGCTTTGTCGACAGTGACGTTCACACGGCGGATACACGCTTGTCCGCGTTCGGCGCCGTGACCGCAGGCGTGCGCCTCGCGAAGGCACTGCCCGGGGCGGTGACGGTCGATGTCGCCTTCAATTTCTACCGACAGAAACCCTCCTGGCGCGCCGGCGGAGGCAGTCCGGGCCTCGACGAGTTCAGCGCGCGCTGGATCGAGGCCGGCATCGAGAAGCGCTTCTGACGCGCGGCACGCACGTGCAGTTGCCGCACGCCGAGGCGTACCGTTATGCGTTTCGCGCCATGGCGGCCGAGCACGAGCTGCAGCTTTGCTCGCACGACCGTGCGCATGCGGACCGCGCTGCGCGCGTAGCCATTGGCGACGTGCTGCGCATCGAGGCGAAGTTCACACGCTATCGCGACGACAGCGTGACCGCCGCGATCAATCGTGCCGCGGGTGGTGCGCCGGTGCCGATCGACGCCGAAACCGCAGCACTGCTTCGTTACGCCGACCATTGTCACGCACTGAGCGAAGGCCGCTTCGACCTGACGTCGGGTGCGTTGCGCCGCGCCTGGGACTTTCGCCGACGG
>JAICVH010000507.1 GCA_025935435.1 Burkholderiales bacterium | reverse complement strand
CCAGCAGCTGCCCGCGTGGCATGAAGCGGTTGCGATCGCGGAGTTCGACGGCGCCACGCCGCGTCACGTTCGAGGCGGGCTCGATTCCGCACTCGAGCCGCACGTGTATGCGGCACTGGTGATGGGCGTCCGCGATTATGTCGGCAAGAACCGCTTTCCCGGTGTATTGCTGGGCCTCTCCGGTGGTGTCGACTCCGCATTGACGCTCGCGATTGCCGTTGATGCGCTTGGTGCGCAACGCGTTCGCGCGGTGATGATGCCATCGCAATACAGCGCATCGATCAGTCTCGAGGATGCACGCGAGATGGCTGGAATCGTGGGTGTGCGCTACGACGAGATTCCGATCGAGCCGATGTTCAACGCGTTCCTGTCGGCGTTGTCACGGGAGTTTGCGGGACTCGAGCCAGACGCCGCCGAGGAGAACATCCAGGCGCGCATCCGGGGCACGCTGCTGATGGCGCTGTCGAACAAATTCGGGTCGATCGTACTGACCACTGGCAACAAATCGGAGATGGCCGTCGGTTACGCAACGTTGTACGGCGACATGGCGGGCGGCTTCGCGGTGCTGAAGGACATCAGCAAGACGCTGGTGTACCGGCTTTGTCACTATCGCAACAGCCTCGGCCGCGTGATTCCCGAACGCATCATCACGCGGCCGCCTTCAGCGGAATTGCGGCCGAACCAGGTCGATCAGGATTCGCTGCCGCCCTACGACGTGCTCGATGCGATCCTCGAATGCTACGTCGAACACGATCGCGCGCCGGCGGACATCGTCGGGCTCGGCTTTCGCGCCGACGACGTGCGCAAGGTGGTGCGCCTCATCAAGATCAGCGAGTACAAGCGGCGTCAGGCTGCGGTGGGGATCCGCATCACGCCACGTGGGTTCGGCAAGGACTGGCGCTACCCGATAACGTCTGCCTGGAACGAGTGGGAAAGCGTCGGCGGCGCCCCGAGAACGTGACCGGCTGACGGTCTGCCGGCCATCGGGATCGGCAGCGCGTCGGTTCGTGTATCCTTCCCGCCGCAACCGCGGGCTCCGAGAGGCACAGCATGAAAAAGATCGAGGCGATCATCAAGCCGTTCAAGCTCGACGAGGTGCGCGAGGCGCTCTCTGAGGTCGGCATCTCGGGTCTTACCGTCACCGAGGTCAAGGGCTTCGGGCGTCAGAAGGGCCATACCGAGTTGTATCGCGGTGCTGAATACGTCGTCGACTTCCTGCCCAAGGTCAAGGTGGAGATGATTCTTGGCGATGCCCTCGTCGAGCGCGCGATCGAGGCGATCGTCAAGGCTGCGCGCACCGGAAAGATCGGTGACGGCAAGATCTTCGTCACCGCTGTGGAACAGGTCATTCGCATCCGTACCGGCGAATCCGGCGAAGCCGCAGTGTGACGTGTGCGGCCGGCGGCGCGGCCCTTCGCCTTTTGATCAGCCAAGGAGGAACTCATGTCATTCGCCAGCGAATTTCGTGAATTTGCGGTCAAGGGCAGCGTGGTCGATCTGGCTGTCGGCGTCATCATCGGTGCCGCGTTCGGGAAGATCGTCGACTCTCTGGTCAAGGACATCATCATGCCGATCGTCGGCGCTGTCTTCGGCGGCCTCGATTTTTCGAATTATTTCGTCGCGCTGAAGAGCCCGCCCGCAGGTTACAGTGGGCCGATGACCTACGACGCGCTGACCAAGGCGGGCGTGCCGGTATTCGCGTATGGCAACTTCATCACCGTTGCCATCAACTTCCTGATCCTCGCCTTCATCATTTTCCTCATGGTGAAGCAGATCAATCGGCTGAAGCGCCAGGCGCCGGCTGCTCCGCCCGCGCCGGTGGAAGAGGTCGTGCTGCTGCGCGAGATCCGCGATGCAGTCAGGCGCTGAACATACTTCGTTGCGTGGATATGTCGCCGCCGCTTCGTTTCTTCACGTGGAGAGAGTCATGAATTACCGGTCATTGCCGGCGGCAGCCGCCGCGGCGCTCACGCTCGTTTTTGCGAACGCGGCAATCGCCGACATCACCGTTGGCGTCACGTTGTCCGCGACCGGGCCGGCGGCTTCGCTCGGCATTCCCGAGAAGAACACGATTGAATTGCTGCCTGCAACCATCGGCGGCGAGAAAATCCGTTGGGTGGTGCTCGACGACGCCTCGGATACGACGCGCGCCGTCACCAACACGCGGAAGTTCATCAGCGAAGACAAGGTCGACGTCATTCTCGGCTCGACGGTCACGCCGAACTCGCTCGCGATGGTCGACATCGCGGCCGAGGCCGAGACGCCGATGATTTCGATGGCGGCATCGGCGCGGATCGTCGATCCGGCAAATCCGAAGACTCGGTGGATCTTCAAGACGCCGCAAAGCGATTCACTGATGGCCGATGCGATTGCCGTGCACATGAAGTCGAATGGCGTGAAGACGCTCGGCTACATCGGTTTCAACGATGCGTACGGCGAGAGCTGGCTCGGCGAGATCAAGCGCTCCGCGCAGACGGCCGGCATCAAGGTCATCGCGGACGAGAAATACAATCGGAATGACGCTTCGGTCACCGGCCAGGTGCTGAAGCTCGTGTCAGCGAACCCCGACGCCGTGCTGATCGGTGCGTCCGGAACACCCGGAGCAACGCCGCAGAAGGAGCTCGTCGCCCGACGTTACAAGGGCAAGATCTACCAGACGCATGGCGTCGCCAACCCCGACTTTCTGCGCGTCTGCGGTGCCGATTGCAATGGCACGCTGCTTCCGATCGGACCCATGCTGGTGTTCGAGCAGCTACCCGAGTCGAACCCGGTGAAGAAGGT
>JAICVH010000050.1 GCA_025935435.1 Burkholderiales bacterium | reverse complement strand
GGTGCCGCCGCACTCATTGTCGACAGCTTTCGCGAACGACGCTCGTCGGAGCGCCGCGACCGAGGTCGCTGAATGGACGTTCTTCTTGCCAACCCGCGCGGCTTCTGTGCCGGCGTCGATCGCGCGATCGCCATCGTCGAGCAGGCGCTCGCGCAATTCGGCGCGCCGATCTACGTCCGCCATGAAGTCGTGCACAACCGCTTCGTCGTCGACGACTTGAAACGGAAGGGCGCAGTTTTCGTCGAGGAACTCAACGAAGTGCCCGACGGCGGGACGGTGATCTTCAGTGCGCACGGCGTATCGAAAGCGGTGCGCGATGAAGCGAATGCGCGCGGCCTGAACGTGTTCGATGCCACCTGTCCGCTGGTCACGAAGGTGCACGTCGAAATCGCCAAGATGCATGACCAGGGTCGCGAGATCGTGATGATCGGCCACGCTGGCCATCCCGAGGTCGAGGGCACGATGGGTCAATGCGAAGGGGGTGTCTACCTCGTCGAGTCGACGGACGACGTTGCGCGACTCGTCGTACGCGATCCTTCGCAGCTTGCGTATGTGACGCAGACGACGCTTTCGGTCGATGACGCCGCGACGATCGTCGCTGCGCTGAAGGCGCGCTTTCCGGACATCGTGGGGCCGAAGAAGGACGACATCTGCTACGCGACGCAGAATCGTCAGGACGCCGTGAAGATGTTGAGCCCGCAGGTCGACGTCGTCGTCGTCGTGGGCAGCCCGAACAGTTCGAATTCCAATCGGCTGCGTGAAGTCGCCGCGAACCGCGGCGTGCCGTCGTACATGGTCGACGACGCGCGCGAATTGCAGATCGAATGGATCGCCGGCAAGCAGCGGGTCGGCGTCACCGCCGGCGCATCGGCACCCGAAGCGCTTGTCGCCCAGGTGATTGCACGGTTGCGCGAACTCGGCGCGGCCAACGTGGCTGAAGTGTCAGGCGTCGTCGAGCGCATCGTGTTCCCGATGCCGCGCGGTCTCGTCGCGAAACCAGCCGAGTAGGGCGGTGAAGGCGAGCGTCGCAATCGCGCAGGCAACCGCGGCGACGAGCGCATGTCGTCCTGGCTCGGCGACCGCGCGGAGCAGCGCTTCACCGATATAGAAGGGCAGCAGCAGCGCCAGCCATTGCCGCGAACGCCGCTGCCCGCGTGCGACGCCGCGAATGAGCCACGCCAGAGGCAATGCCTTCAACGCAAGCCACGAACCGTGCGGCTTGATCGGCGCGAGCGCAAGTTCCCACAGCGCTTCGAACAGCAGCAACGCAACCGTCGCGGCGACTGCGACGCGCGCGACGTACGCGCGCGGGATCAACTGACGGGAACGAACTCGTAAAGGTCGAAGCCCGGACCCTGCTCGACGAGCTTCGTCAATACCGCGAAGCCGGTTGCCGTTCCTCGGCGCAGGCTCACGGCCTGCTCGAGCGCGAACGCGCCCGCCGGCGCTGCCAGTTGTGGCGGCGGCGCACCTGCGTCCGCATCCGCTTCCTCGGGCAACACGAGGACCGGCAGCAGGCTGCTTTCCGGCCCGTGCTCGGGTGCAGCCGCGGCCGCCTCGGGTCGTTCGGAGAGGAGCTCGCAACCGAATTCGAGCATCGCGTCATTCAGCGTGTTGCGGAACCATCGCACCATGGCGACCTGCAGGCCGGTGCGCCCTTCGACGCGCAGCGCAATCAAGTCACCGACGCGCAACGATGCCGGCGCTGCATCGATCTGGCGCAACGCGTAGCCACCGGTCGTATGGTTGACGACCTGGCATTGCGTCATCGGCGGCGGCGCTGCCTGGCCTTGTGGAGGCGCCCCCTGCAGACCTCGGCTGTATTGCCATACGCCCGGCAGACCGGCGCACATCACGACGCGCGCGCGCGATGGCAGGCGGTTGAACTGCCGCGCGGGCGGGATCGCCCACTGACGCAACAGGCGCCGCAGCAGCGCAACATAGGGACCGCGCGCCTCCTCGGTGTTGCCCACGTCGCGCGGCAACGGCCCACCCGAATCGAGTTCGCGAATCTGTTCCTGCAACTGGAACGCGAGATCGAACGTCAGCAGGAACAGCTTCGAGCCTTCACCTGAACCGCCCTTGTTGGCCGAAAACGGTGGAAAGTCGTGGCCGATCGGGACGATCGCAACGGCCTTCGCCATCCGGTGTACCGGCGGGACGGGGGTCAGTTTCGCGAGATGCGCGTACTCCTGCAGATAGTTCAGCACCATGCGGAGCTGGCTTGGCAGGAACCCGTAGGGATTGGCGAGCGCGAGGAGCAGTGACTGCACGTACAGCCGCTCGAGCGTGACTTCGGGCTGGTCGAGCGTTACCGGATGGCGGTGGATCTTGCGCTCGCGCGTGTACACGTAGATGTCGTGCGCGTCGTACCACGTATTCGATGGCACCGGCGCATAGGACAGGTAGCTGTTGGCAAGCACGCGCGACGTCGCCTGGAAAGCGCGACGCACGAGCGCAACGATGCGGCGCGGACCGCCGAACGTGAACCGTCGCGACGCTTCGCGCGTGAGCAGTCGCTTGTAGGCGATCGACAGCTCGTTTGCGAGCGTCAATGCCGCCTTGGCCGCGTCGAGGTCGTCGCCTTGCAGCGGATGCGACGCGCGTGTGAACTGGCGCTCCAGCCGCGGCCACAGCAGTGCCGCCGACTTCCAGTACTGCTCGGTCAGATCCAGGCGACGCGAGTGCCCGACGGATGTCCGGTTGGTCGCCGCCAGCGCGTCGCCCATCGCCCGCGCGGCGAAGCCGGGCTCGCGCGTCAGCATCTCGGTCAGCCATGCGGCGACGCGCGACGAGCGCAGTTCAGGAGGCTGGGGCGGTCGTTCCGACAGCGGCGGCAGGCGCAGCGTGAGGGGCATGAATGCGACGAGAATCCAGCGGGTGCGTGCGTTTCGAGCGCGACGATTATACGGTTGATCGAAGAAAATCGACGACGATATCGACCTGATCGCGTGCAAGCAGCATCGGTGCGTGGCCGATTCCCGCAAACTCGACCAGGCGTGCGCGCGGCCCGCGCACGGTCATCTCGCGCGCCGTTGCATGCGACAGCAGATCCGATTCGGCGCCCCGCAGCACGAGCGTCGGACAGGCGATCGCGTCCCAAAGCGGCCACAGGTTCGCTGGCGCCGGATGTGCGCGAAACGGTACGGCAATCGCCGGGTCGTAGCCGACGCCCCAGGTACCGTCGCTTCGCTGGCGACTGTTGGTGCGTGCTACGTGGTCCCACTGTTCATCGGACAGCGGGCCAAACGGCGCCGAGATCTGGCGCACGTAAGCCTTGAATTCGTCGTATGTTGCGAACGTCGGGTCGGTGCCGAAATACTGGCCGATTCGCGCAAGCGCCGCGGATTCGAGCACCGGTCCTGCATCGTTGACGACGAGGCGCGCGACCGGGGTGCCGGGCATCGCCGCCGCCATGATGCCGAGCAACGCACCCATCGACGTGCCGATCCAACCGACCTGTGCGGCGCCGCTCGCGGCGATCAATGCGGTCAGCGTCGTCAGATACGTCGGCGCGACGTAGTCCATCGGGTCGCGCAGCCACTCGCTTGCACCGCGACCCGGCATGTCCGGGGCGAGGACGCGATGGGTGTCGGCCAGCGCTTCGCCAAGCACATCGAAATCACGACCGTTGCGACCGATGCCGTGCACGCATATGACGACGTTCGAATTGTCCTGTTCGCCCCATTCGTAATACACGACGCGATGAAAGCCATGCGCGGACAGCCCGCGGACGCTTCGGGTACGAGGCAATCGAGTAGTCAGCATCGGTGTACCGTTCAGGAGCGCGAGAACGCAGCGTCACGCATCAGTCGTCGCGAAGCGTCCGGTCGAGGATCAACAGCATCGCGGCCGTCGCGCCCCAGATGTAGCGGTGCAGCCACGGGATCGCCCAGTAATCGCGGCGAATCGTGCCGAGCATCCGGTAGTGCCGCTGGTGATTCGCGCGATCCAGGATGAACTCGAGCGGCACTTCGAACACGTCCGCGACTTCCACTGGGTCGGGTGTCACGTCGAACGGAGGCTCGATCCATCCGACGATCGGGAGCACGTGATAGCCGGTTACGGTTTCGTACGGTGACAAGCGGCCGAGCACTTCGACCTTTTGCGACGGCAATCCGATTTCCTCGGTCGTCTCGCGCAACGCCGCGGCCGCGTGGTCTGCGTCGCCCGGATCGAGGCGTCCACCCGGAAAGCTGATCTGTCCCGGGTGATCGGGCAGGTTCGCACTGCGCTGCGTCAACAACAGCTGCAGGCCCTCCGGTCGGTTGACGAGAGGCACCAGCACCGCGGCGGGAACCGGCGCCCCCTCGCGGCCGGGCAGGCGGAAGCCGTCACTCAGGCCTTGCGCCGAAGGCGGCGCCGGGCGCGCAAGGCGCGCGGTCAACCAGGCGCGCTGCGAATTCGGATCGAGATCGAAAAGTGGAAGGCGAAGTGTCGCGGACATTGCGCGAGAGGCCGGGTGCCGGCCACGCTTCATGATACCGCGCGAAAGGTCACTTCATCGCCGCAACGCATTCGTCGCCAAAAATGCCGGGTTCATCGCTCCGCGCCCGCGTCCGCCGATTGCTGTCAGACACTCAAGGCAACGACGGTAGGCTCCGGTCTTCGATGACTGGCACGTTAACCACGCGAAACGAGGCAGTTCCGAAGTACGTGTCACGCTGGCGGCACTCGACTGAGGCACACGGTGGGCATTACGATCGTTCCCCCGTCGCCGCATATGCCCAACGCGGCGACCGGAATTCATGTCGCTCCATGCGCCAACGTCGCCGGCCGCAGCGACCATCAACGACGGCGTCGAGGCGGAATCGTCCTCGCGTGGATGGCGGTTGTCCGTTCCAACGGCGTTGCGGTGGGCAATACTGGTGTCGGTCGGCATGTCCACGCAATATTTCTTCCAGCCGTTCGTGTGGGCGCACTGGCCCGTGGAAGAGGTGCTCGTCGGTTGGGTCGAAGTCGCCGCGGACCGCATCGTGATGGCGCTGTTCATCGCGCTTTCGTTGATCATCGCAACGCGCGTTTCCGCGCAACGCCGTTCCGTGCGCGCGTTGTTGCTTGCTGGAGCCATCGTCGTCGGAGCTGCGATGGGCGAGATCGCACTGCTCGCCGTCGGATCGCCAGGCGTACCACGGGACGAGTCGGCCGTGTTTGGCAGCATTGCACAGTGGACGCTGCTGGCGGGTTGCATGTCCGGGATGTATTACTTATGGACACGCAGCACCGACGCCGACGCGGCCGCGCGTGCGAGCGAATTGCGACGCTCGACGATCGAGGCATTGCGCGTGCAGACGGACCTGCAATCACTACGTCAACAGATCGAACCGCACTTCCTGTTCAACACGCTGGCGACGATTCGGCGGCTGAGCGAAACCGGCCCCGCGGATGGGACGACGATGCTGCGCCATCTGCTTGATTACTTGCGATCGACGATACCCGCCTCGGGCCAGCACGCAACGCTTGGCGAAGAGGTCGATCTGATCCGATGCCATCTGGCGATCGTTGCCATGCGCATGAACGGTCGTCTGGACGTTCAATTCGACGTTCCGGACGGATTGCGCGAACATGCCTGCCCGCCGCTAACGCTCGCGACCTTGGTTGAGAATGCGGTCAAGCACGGAATAACGCCTTCTCCCACTGGAGGGACCATACTCGTGGCGGCACGGCGCGACGGACACGATCTGGAGCTTCGCGTCGAGGACACGGGCGCCGGCATGTTCGTTCCGGAAGCGAGCTTCGGCGGCACGGGTATTGGACTCGCGAACACTCGCGCCCGCTTGCGCGTTCTTTACGGCGACCGTGCTTCGCTGATCCTTGCCGCCAACGCGCCGTGTGGCGTGCGCGCGATAGTTCGGCTTCCATTCGACGGATCCCCACCGCGGTGACTAGCCAATCCATGCACGCACCGAACCTGGGGCTTTCGCGTAGCCTGGCTCGCGCTGTGCCGTTCGGAATCATCTGGGGTGTGGCAACTGGCGCAATGGAAGCGCTATCGCTGCCAGTGGTCGACCGCAGCTGGTCGAGCTTCGGAGTGTTGATCCTTTCGAACGTGTCGGCGTGGTCGGTCGTCGGTATTGGTATAGCGTGGCTGGTCGAACGTGCGCAATGGCGCCTCGAACGGCCGTTGTTTCTGGCAGTTGCGTCCATTCTGGCAACGCTCGCGTTCAGCGCCGTCGCCTCGTGGATTTTCTCGATCCGCTGGCTGCCCGGACCTGGGTTCGGCATTGCGCGCGTCATTCCCGACCAGAATCCGGTCGCGTCGTTCGCATACCAGGCGTGGATCGTGATGTTCTATGGAGGTTTGTACGCGATTGCGTGGAGGTTCAACCAGCGGGCAGAGCGCACGCGCGCCTTACTTGACCAGACGCAGATCGCGCGCATGCGAAGCGAGACCCTGTTTGGGGATGCGCAGCTGCGCGCATTGCGAGGACATGTCGATCCGGCATTCCTATTGCACGTGATGCGCGAGGTTGAACATCGATACGCCGCGGCACACGGCCGCGCTGACCACTTGACGAATCTTCTGGTGGGTTTTCTGCGCCTAGCGATGCCCGGGGTTCGGAGTGGTAGTTCGACGCTCGCGACGGAACTGGCGCTTGCGCGAAGCTACGCCGAGCTCTGGTCGGATCTAGATCACGAGCGCGCTACGTGGCGGATCGAGGCGCTCGAGCCCTGGCCTGATATGCCGTTTCCTCCGTTACTGCTGTTACCTATCCTCGATCGACTCGCGGTCGCATCAGGCGCAGAAGCGCGAGGCCGGGTCCAGGTCGCGAGCAACAGCGCTTGCGTGACGCTGACGTTCGATGCAAATGGCGTCGCAGGATCGGACTGGCTGACGCCGGAGCTCGCGTATCGGATTCGCGTGGGGTTGTCCACCCGCCTGGGAGACGCGTGGTCGATGTCCTTTCGCGATCCGTTGAAAAGTGATGCACCGGCGTTGCGGATCACGATGCGAGCGGACCGAACTCCGGAAGACGAACAGTCACTTGATGCATCGTTGTCCACTGCCTCGATCTCGAAAGGATCAATTCATGACAGTTGATCGTGACATCGACGAACTGCGGCGTGCGTTGCTCATTGCCATTCCCGGGCTGCTGCTTGCCGACGCGGCCGCTGCGCAGGATGCCGCGCGCGTGCAGGCGCGCGCGTACAAGGTCGTGTTCGAGAATGCGCGAATGCGCGTGCTCGAATTCAACAGCAAGCCGGGCATGGGCATCTGCGGCACGGGGATGCACTCGCACCCGCCCCATCTGACTGTGGCGCTCACTTCCGCGAAAGTTCGCGTCAAGCTTCCCGACGGAAAGGAGTTCGTGCCTGAGAACAAAGTTGGCGACGTGTTCTGGGCAGAAGCAGAGACGCACGAAACCGAAAACCTGTCCGGGCACGACGTGCGAGCGTTGATCATCGAGCTCAAGCCAGTCAAGGTCTGATACAGGACGATGCGCAACCCCACCGCCGTGCTGGCTGAAGATGAAATCGTATTACGAGACGAGTTGCGCGCGAAGCTCGCCCAGGCGTGGCCGGAACTGCTCATCGTCGGTGAAGCCGGTGACGGTATCGAGGCACTGCAACTGCTGAGTGACCACTCGCCGGACGTGTTGTTCGTCGATGTCGAGATGCCTCGTCTCAGCGGCCTCGATGTCGCCCGGCAGGCGCAAGGACGCTGTCACGTTGTGTTTGTGACGGCGTACGACGCGCACGCGGTCGCGGCGTTCGAGCACGGCGCAGTCGACTATGTTCTCAAGCCTTTCGATCTCGCGCGCCTCGCGCTCACGGCGCGACGCATTGAGCGGCGGCTCGGAACCATACCGTCCAATCTCGATAGCCTGCTGCGCGAGATCGCGGCAGGCAGGCCGCAAAAGAGCTATTTGCGTTGGATCAACGCTTCGCATGGCGACATGGTGCGTCTCATCACGGTCGATGACGTGGTCTATTTTCAGGCCGACACCGGCTACACCAATGTCGTCACGGCAGAAAGCACGTCGCTGATCCGCCGGTCGCTGAAGGATCTCGGCGAACAACTCGATCCCGCAATCTTCTGGCAGATCCATCGCTCGACGATCGTCAACGCGAATGCCATCGGTGGAGTCATGCGCGACTTCCGCGGCCACGTCAGTCTCAAACTGAAAACGCGTACGGAGAAGTTGCCGGTCAGCGAAGCACACGCTCACCTGTTCCGGCAGATGTAGCGTTCAAGTCCGCTCGAGGCGTTGCGGGAGCGACCGCTCCCTGAAGTTCGCCCATCATGCAGTGCAGCGCCGGCGAATTCGACAGCCCATTCGGCGCGTTCAACGAACGCGTTGCCGACTTCGCGGAAAAGCCGTTGAGCCGATCGTCGCGACGAAGCACGCTTGCTTCCGTGGGTCTTGTTTGGGCATTGGGCTCGTGACGGACTCGCGAGGAGAGAACGATGAACGGGTTCCGTTGGAGTTTTGGCGTCGTTTCGGTGCTGATCGCGTTCACGGTGACGCCCTGCGCTTTTGCGCAAGCCATACCTGTCTCGAACGTCGAGGAGCTTTACTCCGCGGTGAACAACCCCGCGAACGCGGGTGCGACGCTGCTGCTGGCTCCGGGCGCCTACCTGCTGACGGCGACAGATCCGAGTGGCGCGCCGCGTCCCAAGGGCGGCCGCATTGAACTGCAGCCGGACATGTCGGTGCAAGGATTGGAAGGTGACCGGGGTGCGGTGGTTATCGATGCGATCAATCTTCCGGCCAGTTCGTTTCCGCAGAACGTTAATGGTGTGGCGACCGGTCCCAACGCTGCGGTGAGGCTAGGGCTGGGCCACAACGCGCTGCAGTGGCTTACCGTGCGCGACGCCGCAATGGCGCAGGCGAACATCGATTCCGGCCTGCAACCGCTCGATCCCGGAGCGGCGTATGTGCGGGTTGCCCATGTCGCCTCCACGGGGTCCACGCGTGGGCTGAACATCCTGAACTTCGGCGCCGCTACGTCCGGCCAGACGATCGACGCTGACATCGTCGATTGTTACTTCTTCGACAACGACCTTAATCTGTCGGAGGGCATCCGTATAGGAAATTTCCAGGGGGCGCGCGGTAGCATCGTCAATGCGCGCATGTCAGGAAACGTATCGTGGGGCCAGAAGCAGGGCCGCCTCATCGTGAACAACCGCGCCATCGAATCGACAGTGAACGTGACTTCCTCGGGCAACCGATTCTTCGACAACGGGGCCGGCACGGTTATCGTCGGAGGCTTGAGTTCGAATAACACGCGAGCCGACGGCAATACGATCAACTTCGAATCGAACGGTGACCAATTCCTCGGCAATGCAGCCGAGTCGGAGTTTGATCATGGCGGGCTCATCGTACTGGGCACCGAAGACATCTCGACGTCCGGCGGTGGCAGCAACAACAGGGTCAACGTCAGCCTCTGGGGCGCGCGAATGCTCGACAACGATCTCTGGGACCTCGCGGCGATCGGCGCGCGATCGTTGTCGGAGCTCACTGCGCCACTCAGCCAGAACAACCGCGTCACGCTCGAGATCCGCGGCGATGCAAGCGGTCATGGGAGGTGGCAGCCAGTGGAGTATTTCGCTGACAGCCTGCCTGCGAACCAGAGCTACGGCAATTCGGTCACGGTAATCCGTTACTGACTTGTCGTTGGTTGCGATCGCCGTTGGCTGGCAAACGCGTGGGCAAACCGGCACGCGCGCGGAACTGCGGTCCGATCAGCAACAACACGGGTGCATCGAACGCGTCCATCGCGAGCGCCGACAGTCCCGCGAGCGTCGTATAGCGAATGGTCGCCTCCGGCAGCGACGCATCTGCTACCACCGCGACCGGTGTCGTTGAAGGTCGTCCTGCCGCCAGCAACGCCTGCGCGATCGACGGTGCTTCGCGTGCGCCCATGTAGACGGCGCCGCCATCGGCCGCTTGCAGCGCCTCCGCCCACCGGCTGCAATCCTCGCCCTCGCCAACGCGCGGTGTGACGAACGTGAACGAACGCACACTGCCTCGCTGCGTCAGCGACGTGCCGATCTCGGCCGCCGCGGCGAGCGCCGCAGTCACGCCGGGGATCACCTCGTACCGCACGGCCGCCGCCTCGAGTGCAGCGATCTCCTCCTGCGCGCGTCCGAACAGCATCGGATCGCCACCCTTGAGGCGCACGACGACGTCGTAACGCCGCGCGGCATCGATCAGTTGCTTGTCGATGAAGCGCTGCGCCGTCGAATGTCGCCCGCAGCGCTTGCCGACAGCGACGATGCGCGCGTGTGCGGCGAGTGCGATCGTATCGGCGTGGACGAGCGCATCGTGGAAGACGATATCCGCGCGCGCAAGCAGCCTGGCGGCGCGGAGCGTCAGCAGATCCGGTGCGCCGGGACCCGCGCCAACGAGATAAACGGTGCCGGTCATCGAGTCGCTATGCAGCCGCCTGCCGACGTCGAAACCACGGCGTGCGTGT
>JAICVH010000169.1 GCA_025935435.1 Burkholderiales bacterium | reverse complement strand
ACATCACCGGTTCGAAACCAGCCGTCGGCCGTGAATTCCTCGCGCGTCTTTTCCGGCATTTGCCAGTAGCCGGGGAATACGTTCGGTCCGCGGACTTCGACGCTGCCGACGATGCCCGGCGCGCAGGCCGCGCCGTCTGCATCGACGACGCGAACCGACACCCCGGGCAACGGCCGGCCGACGGTGCCGGCGACGCGTGCGCCATCGAGCGGATTCGACGTGATCATGCCGGTCTCCGTCATCCCGTAGCGTTCGAGGATCCCCTGACCCGTGCGGGCCCGAAACGCCTCGAACGTTTCGGGCAACAACGGCGCCGAACCCGAGATGAAGACGCGAATCGGCCGGCACGCCTCGCGCGTGAAGGCGGCTTCTCGCAACAGCCGCGTGTAGAACGTGGGCACGCCCATCATGACGGTGGCGAAAGGCAGCGCTTCGATGACGTCACGCGCATCGAACTTCGGCAGCCACAGCAGCCGTCCGCCGGATATAAGCGCGCAATGCAGCGCGACGAACAGGCCATGCACGTGGTAGATCGGCAGCGCGTGCAGCACGACGTCATCGCGCGTGAAACCCCAGGCTTCGACGAGCGCCAGCGCATTCGACGCGAGATTGCGGTGCGTGAGCGACGCGCCTTTCGACCGGCCCGTCGTTCCCGACGTGTACAGAATCGCTGCGAGATCGTCGGGACGACACATCACCGTGTCGAACGACGTCGGCTCGGCATCGGCGCGATCGAGAAGCTCGCCGCCATTTGCATCGACGGTGAGCACCGTCGCATCGCCGGCGAGCGTCGCGACCATGCCGAGCGTTTCAGGCCGGCACACGATGACGCGCGGCGTCGCGTCGCGGAAGAAGAATTCCAGTTCGTGCCGCCGATATCCGGTGTTGAGCGGCAGATAGACGAGGCCTGCACGCAGGCAGGCGAGATAGAGCGCAACGACCTGCCAGTGCTTGTCGGCCTGCACGGCCACGCGATCGCCGGGCTGACAGCCGGCGTTGCGCAACGCGTGAGCGATGCGCGCGGACGTCGACGCCAGCTCGTCGTACGAGACGACTGCGCCTGCCGGCTGCACTATGCAGGGCATTTCGCGTTCGCGCGGGAAATGCGCCTCGAGCAGCGCGTACAGATTGGCGTTCATCGGGATCGCGCGAGGACGGCGGCACCGAACTCACGCGCCGCGTAACGTTTCGGGCATTATTCCATACCGATGAAGAACGACGCGGCGCCGCAGCATTCGCAGGGCCTGCACATGGCGACGCCGCTTGCGCGCATCGCCGCGCTCGCGGACCACGGAAGCGCGCATTTCCTCGCGCCGGCGGGTGCCAGTCCGCATTTGAGCCGTTACGGCATCGTGCCGCACGAGGACGACGGCATCGTCACCGCGCGCGTGCGCCTGCAAGGCGTGCCGATGCTCGTTGCCGCGCAGGATGAGCGATTTCTTTCGGGCAGCGTCGGCGAGCGCCACGCCCGCGCGCTGCATGCGCTCGTCGACGAAGTTCAACGCAGCGAGGCGCAGGCGATCGTGTTGCTGCTCGCGTCCGGTGGCGTGCGCCTGCACGAGGCGAACGCCGCGGAGCTCGCGCTCGCGCGGACGCTCGCTGCAATGCTCGATGCGCGTGCTGCAGGCGTGCCGGTCATTGCGGTCGCCGTCGCCAATGTGTTCGGGGGTACGTCGGTGCTTGCGTGTGCGGCCGACCGGCTGGCGATGCTGCCCGGGACGCACATCGGACTGTCCGGGCCCAAAGTGCTCGAATCCGTGCACGGCAAATGGGAGCTCGACGCGGACGATGAACGCGACATCGACGCCGTGTTCGGAGCGGAGGCGCGCAGCGGCATGGGCTACGTCGATCTGATCGTCGACGATGCCGATGCGATTCGTGCGTGGATCTGCCAGGCGGCGCGTGAACGCGAGGACTTCGCCGCCGGGATCGCTGCACTGCACGCACGATTGCGTGCGCGCGTCGCCGGCGAAACGGCGCACGCCGCGCCGTTCGAGGCGCTTGCATGTTTCGACGGTGCCGCACCGGTCGATAACGCGGGGCGCCTGTGGCTGCGCGACGAATGCTGGCTGACGCGGCCGAATCCCGGCGCGACACTCGGCCCCGTCGACATGCACGCACAGGACGACGCGCTGCTCACGCAACTGACGCCGCGGCGCCCGGCGACGCCCGGCATGGTGCTGCTGGTCGAGGATTCGGCGGGGCACGCCGTGTCGCGCGCCGCGGAAATGCGCTTCGAATCGCAATTCCTTGCGCATCACGCGGCCGTGCTCGCGCTGCTGCGTGCGCGCGGTTATCGGCTGATTGGACTACTGGCGGGCACCGGGCACAGTGCGGCGTTCTTTTGCAATGCGTTGCAGGCGCATGTGCTCTACGCGCTTCCCGATGCGCGCGTCGTCGTCATGGAGCCGGCGGCGATGTCGCGCGTGACCGGGCTCGCAGCCGGAACGCTGATCGAAGACGATGCGTTGATCGGGCAACCGGTACGACATCTGCAGGCGCAAGGTGGCGTCACGGCGATCGTGCCCGACGCCTCGCTGGCGTCGCTGGGGTTCTGAACGTGGTGCGCAGTTTTGCGGCCGCAATGGTGATCTTGCTCGCGATGGTTGCGAACGCTGCGATCGCCGCCGTCGCGGACACCGCGCGCGAAACGCGGTGGGCGGAACAGATCGTTCCGCAGCTCGTCGTCGGCGATGCCGTCTGGCTGGCCACGCCGCGGCACGCGCGCGTGCTTGCGATCTTCACCGAACCGTCGGTGACAAGCAGGACTGCGGTCATCGTCGTGCACGGGCTCGGCGTCAATCCGGACTGGAACCTGATCGGCGTGCTCCGCACAACGCTCGCCGATCACGGCTTCGCCACGCTGTCCGTGCAGATGCCGGTGCTCGCCGCCGACGCGCCGCGTGAGGATTACGAGTCGCTGTTCCCGGACGCGGGCGAGCGTTTGAGTTCCGCGGTCGCGTGGCTCGGCGCTCGCGGGTACTCGCGCATTGCCGTTTTGTCGCACAGCATGGGCGCGGCGATGGTCAACGCGTGGCTGGCCGCGACGACGCAGGCGAGCGTTGGCGCATGGATACCGGTCGGCATGTTCGTGCCGTTCGCAGCAGCGCCGCGCCTGCCGGTGCTGGACGTCGTCGCAGAGCGCGATTTCCCCGAGGCAATCGCGCAGGCAAAAGTCCGCGCCGGACAGTTGAAGCAAGACGGCTGCTCGGCGTCGCTTGGGTTCGACGGCACCGATCACTATTTCGACGGCGGCGCCGCCGCGCGACTCGCCGCGGCGGTTGCACCGTTCATCAAGCGAGCGCTCGACGGACAATGCAGGTAGGCGTTGTGGGCGTCGTGCCGTTAAGTGGCGTCAAGCGCCAGCAGCGTCGCACGCGCCGGTAGACGCTTTCGGCGTCGGCGCCGATACGTGGCGTCAAGCGCGCGCAGCGTCACGCGCGGTGGTGCGAAAACACGCCGAGCTTGGCCGCATCCGTTGGCAACGGCACATCTACTAGTCGCGATCGTCGTCGACGCCGGCTGTGGCGCGCGCCAGCCGATCGCGTATCGCCGCCCACGCGTCGTCGTCCGGAACCTGCTCGATCAAGATCGCGTCGGCATCTGCGTGGTCGAGCGCACGCAGGTTCGCATACAGCAAGCGGGCATAGTCGCGCGGTTCGTGCGGCGCCACCGTCCAGACGCCGTCGAAATCGTCGGGTCGCTCTGCCACCCGAGCGAGTACCGCAACGCGTTCGTCGCGGTCCTCCAGTTGCATGAGCTCCGCGCGCAACGCGTCGGAAGCGACGAGCTGTGCGGGCGTGTGCGTCGCGTAATGCGAAGCGAGCGATCCCGATGCGCGCGGCGCCGTCGCATCGGCGGCACCGGGCGCGCTGCCGAGGACCGCGGCAATCGCATCCACCGAAATGCCGCCGGGGCGCAACAGCATCGGCAGCTCGCTCGTGAACGCGACGATCGTGCTCTCGATACCGATCGCGCACGCGCCGCCGTCGAGAATGAGATCGACTGCCACGTCCAGATCTTCCGCGACGTGCTCGGCAGTCGTCGGCGATACGTGGCCGAACCGATTCGCAGAAGGCGCGGCGATGCCGCCGCCGAACTCGGTCAGCAACGCGCGGGCGACCGGATGCGACGGCGCGCGCAGGCCGACGCTCGATTGACTGCCGGTCACGATGTCGTGCACATGATGCGCACGCGGGACGATCAGCGTCAGCGGTCCCGGCCAGAACGCTTCAGCGAGCGCACGTGCCGCGGGCGGAAAGGTCGACGACCAGCGCAGTGCCGCCGCGATGTCGAGCACATGCACGATGACCGGATGATCGGGCGGACGGCGTTTCGCATCGAAGATGCGCGCGACCGCTGCGGGATTTCCGGCGTCGGCGCCGAGGCCGTACACCGTCTCGGTCGGGAACGCGACGAGGCCGCCCTGGCGAAGCAACGCAGCCGCGTCCACGACGGCGCTCCGTTCGGCGCGTCGAACGCGGTTCGACGAGGTGCCTCTGTTAGAATTCAAGCCATTAGCGTGCGCTCGAACACGAGCGCGCGCGTCGACGCGGAGAGCAATGGATGAGCGAGTTCCTGTTCACATCGGAATCGGTGTCGGAGGGACATCCCGACAAGGTTGCGGACCAGGTTTCCGATGCGGTGCTCGACGCGATTCTAGAGCATGATCCGACCGGCCGCGTCGCGGCGGAAACGCTCGTTTCGACCGGCCTCGTCGTGCTGGCGGGCGAGATCACGACCAGCGCCAACGTCGACTACGGTCGCGTCGCTCGCGAAACGATTCGCCGCATCGGCTACAACGATCCTGCGTTGCGCTTCGACGCCGACGGCTGCGCGGTCATGGTGTGCTACGGCCGCCAGTCCCCGGACATCGCGCAGGGCGTCGATCGCGCCTCCGACGATTACCTGAACCAGGGTGCCGGCGATCAAGGGCTGATGTTCGGCTATGCGTGCGATGAAACGCCGACGCTGATGCCGTTTCCGATTTACTACGCGCATCGCCTCGTGCAGCGACAAAGCGAGGTGCGTCGCGATGGCCGGCTCGCGTGGCTGCGACCCGATGCGAAATCGCAGGTGACCGTGCGCTATGTCGACGGCAAGCCGCGCAGCGTCGATACCGTCGTGCTCTCGACGCAGCATCATCCCGAGATGAACGAGCGGCAGAAGGAACTCGCCGAGGCGGTCATCGAGGAAATCGTCAAGCCGGTCTTTCCGAAAGACATGCTTTCCGGAACGCGCTTTCTCGTCAATCCAACCGGGCGCTTCGAGATCGGCGGGCCGCACGGCGATGCCGGCGTCACCGGGCGCAAAATCATCGTCGACACATACGGCGGCGCCGCACCCCACGGCGGCGGTGCGTTCTCGGGCAAGGATCCGTCGAAAGTCGATCGGTCCGCCGCGTATGCCGCGCGCTACGTCGCGAAGAACATCGTCGCCGCGGGAATCGCCAAGCAATGCCAGGTGCAGGTGTCCTATGCGATCGGCGTCGCGAAGCCGATCAACGTCACCGTCTACACCGAAGGCACCGGCCGCCTTTCCGACGCGCGCATCGTCGACCTCGTGCATGCGCATTTCGACCTGCGCCCGAAAGGCATCATCCGGATGCTCGACCTGTTGCGTCCGATCTACCGCAAGACCGCTGCGTACGGGCATTTCGGTCGCGACGAACCGGAATTCACGTGGGAAGCGACCGACAAGGTCGAGGCGCTGCGCGCCGCAGCAGGGTTGCGCGAGGCTGCGGTTGCTGCGGACTGACGCCCGGAACCGCCTTTTGTTCTGAGTCGGCGCAGGCGCGCTGGTAAAATAACGGGTTTCCGTGGCGATCGCCGCGGATCGCCGACTCCTGGAGACCGCAATGGCCGAACGCACCCGCACCCGCCGCAACACCCTCGAACGCCGCTGCCTGCCGAAGACGTTCAAGCGGATGTTCGTCGGCGCGCCGAAGGGCATCTT
>JAICVH010000668.1 GCA_025935435.1 Burkholderiales bacterium | reverse complement strand
TCGTCGGCGATCGCGCCGGGCAGCGGCACGATGATGGCGCCCAGTCCGACCGCCGCGAGTTCGGCGACAGTGAGTGCGCCACCACGACACACGACGATGTCGGCCCATGCGTAGCGTGCGGCCATGTCCTCGATGAACGGTACGCATTCGGCGGCAACACCCGCCTTCGCGTAGGCATCCCGCAGCGCATCGATGTGGCGCTCGCCAGCCTGATGGACGGTGAGCGGCCGACGCGCTTCGGGTAACGCGGCGAGCGCACGAGGAATCGCCTCGTTGAGCGCTGCCGCGCCGAGGCTGCCGCCGACGACGAGCAGCCGCAACGCACCGGTGCGGTCGACGAAGCGAGCGGTGGGCGCGTCGAGTGCGACGATCTCGTCACGCAGAGGATTGCCGACCCACGCCGTACGCTTCGCTGCCCTTCCCCGCATTGCATCGGGGAAGCCAAGCAGAATCCGATCGGCCCCATAGGCGAGGACGCGGTTCGCGAGTCCCGCGATGGCATTGGCGTCGTGCACGATCAGGGGCTTGCCGGTCGCAACGCCCATCAGCGCGCCGGGAAACGACGCGAAACCGCCGAAGCCAACGACCACGTTCGGTCGCCGACGGCGGATGACGCGGAGACTTTGCAGACAGGCAGCGGCAAGCGCGTAGGGTCCGAGAAGCAGCGTGCGCAGCCCCTTGCCGCGAACGCCGCGAAACGACAGGCTCTCGAACTCCACGCCGTGCTGTGGCACGAGCCTGGCTTCCATTCCGTCGCGCGTGCCGAGCCAGAAAACACGGCAGCCGCGTGCGACCAGCTTCGCCGCAACGGCGAGGCCTGGAAATACATGGCCGCCGGTGCCGCCGGTCGTGATCATCACCGTCGCGGTCATTCGTCGTCCTTCACTCGACGAACCCTTTCAGCACGCGGCGGTTCTCGTAATCGATCCGTAACAGCACTGCAATTGCGATGCAATTGACGACGATGCCGCTCCCGCCGAACGACAGCAGCGGAAGCGTCAGTCCCTTCGTCGGCAGCACGCCCATGTTCACGCCCATGTTGATGAACGTCTGAATGCCGAGCCATACGCCGAGGCCGTGCGCGACGAGCGCTGCAAACGGGCGCGACAGGCGCGCCGCCTGCCGGCCGATGGCGTAGGCGCGAAACAGCAGCCACGCAAAGAGCGCGATGACCGTCGCGACGCCGATGAAGCCAAGCTCCTCGGCGATGACCGCAAGCAGAAAATCGGTGTGCGCTTCCGGCAGATACAGAAGCTTCTCGACGCTGGCGCCGAGTCCGACGCCAAACCACTCTCCGCGTCCGAATGCGATCAACGAGTGCGAAAGCTGGTAGCCCTTGTGCAGCGGGTCCGCCCACGGGTCCATGAAGTTCGTGAGCCGCTGCACGCGGTACGGCGCCGCGACGACGATTGCCGCGAGCGCAACTGGCAGCAGCAGCGCAAGCCCGAGGAACAGCCGCCAGTCGAGGCCGCCGACGAAGAGGATTCCGAACGCGATCGCGAGTATCACGACGAAGGCACCGAAATCCGGCTCGAGCAGCAACAAGCCGCCGATCAGCACCATCACCGCGGACAGCGGTGCAAAACCCCGCAGCAGCGTCTGGCGCAGCGGCTGCTCCGCGTGAAGGAACGCCGCCTTGCGCACCGCGTAGCTGGCCGCGTACAGAACCACGGCCAGTTTCATGAATTCGGATGGCTGGATGTTGATGACGAACAACGATAGCCAGCGCTTCGATCCATTGACCGACTTGCCGATGCCGGGCACGAGGACGAGCACCAGCAGCAGCGTGCCGATGACGAACAGCCAGATCGCACCGCGTTGCCATACCTTGACGGGGACTTGAAAGGCCACGAATGCCGCCACCAGTCCAACCATCAGAAATGCGCCATGACGCGCAAGGAAATACCACGCGCGATAGCCGGTGTGCGCGGA
>JAICVH010000264.1 GCA_025935435.1 Burkholderiales bacterium | reverse complement strand
GGTTTCGCCGCTGACGGCCGTCGGCATCAGCGCTGCGTTGCTCGTCGTCGGGTGGCTCGTGTACGACCAGCTGTGCAAGCGGCTTGGTTTTGCGCACGAGCGCCTGCTCGGCGGCATTGTCGTCGTGTTCGTGGCGCTCGTCGCGTGGGCGCTGTCCCAGGTGTTCAGCGGACGGGCGCTCTACATTCAGATCGGTTCGATGCTTGGCACGCTGATGGCGGCGAACGTGCTATTCGTCATCATCCCCGCGCAGCGCCAACTCGTGATCGCGAAGGAGCAGGGACGGGCACCCGACGCCGTGCACGGACTGCGGGGCAAGCAGCGCTCGGTCCACAACAACTATTTCACGCTGCCGGTGCTGCTGACGATGATCAGCAACCACTATCCGCTGACGTTCGCGCATCCGCATGCGTGGATCGTCCTCACCTGCCTGCTGCTGCTAGCCGCGTTCGTCCGACATTTTTTCAATCTGCGACACCGCGGGCGCACCGCGTGGGCGATACCGATCAGCGCCGCGGTTGCACTCGCCGTGGTCGCCGTGACGATCGCGCCGCCACGGCGTGCGTCTGGCGGCGATGTCACGTTCGCCGACGCGGCCGCGATCGTTCATGCGCGTTGCGCCGGCTGCCACGCAGCGAGGCCCTCGCAGCCGGGCATCGACGCCGCTCCCAAAGGTGTATTGCTCGAAACACCGGCGCAGATCGTTGCCAATGCCGCGGCGATCCGCCAACAGGCCGTCGTGACCCACGCCATGCCCCTCGGCAACCTGACGCAGATGACCGACGACGAGCGCGCGCGCCTCGGCGCGTGGATCGATGGCGGTGCGCGCGGTCCTTGAGGCGCGCGACGGTCATGCGCACGCGGCGAACGGCGAGCTAGGGCGAGCAGGTTGCGACGCATGCTGACGACGCTGCTGGTCGTGGCATCGATCGCGATCGCCATCTGTGCACTCGCGTGGTGGGGACAGGAGCGGCTGATCTTCTTTCCCCAGCCGCTCGCGTTGACCGTTTCCCTGCCGCCGCGCGTCGAGCCGCTGGAGGTCATAGCTGCCGACGGCGCGCGACTGCACGGCTGGATCCGTCGCGGTGCGGTCGGCCGCGCGCCCGCGGTGATCGCATTCGGGGGCAACGCCGAGGAGATATCGGGTGTTCTTGCGGATGCTCAGTGGCCTGACGACTTCTCGATCGTGGCAATCAACTACCGCGGCTACGGCGCGAGTGAAGGGACACCCGGCGAACAAACGCTTACTGCCGACGCCGTGACGATTCACGATGCGATCGCGGGCCGCGACGATATCGATGCGCAGCGCATCGTCGTGTTCGGGCGCAGCCTCGGCACCGCCGTTGCCGTGCATCTCGCAGCGGAACGGCCGGTCGCAGGCGTGATGCTCGTCTCTCCGTTCGACAGCCTCGTGGCGGTCGGCCGGCACCACTATGGGTGGTTGCCGGTTGCGTGGCTGCTCCGCCATCGCTTCGACGCGGCACGCCTTGCAACAGGCAATCGAATGCCGCTGCTGGTCGTCGTCGGCGATGCGGACACGATCGTTCCGCCCGCGCGATCACGCGCGCTGTTCGACGCCTGGGCGGGTCCGAAGGAATGGGTAAGCCTGCGCGGCGCGAACCACAATGACGTCGCCGCCCACGAAGCGTTCTGGACGAGTATCCGCGCGTTTCTCCGCGCCCGCGCAACGGCACGCGCGTCGTGACGATGCGAGCCGGTCAGAACAACGTCGTCTGAACCGGGAACGTGTCTTCAATGTCCTCGTCGCTCGCGTGATCGCTCACGCGTTCGCGATGCTTTGCGTCCGCCTCGGGCAACGCGTCGTGGTGATCGCCGATTTCGATCGGTTCGCACACTTCAGCATCGTCGTTGCGAACCGCGTTCACGCGCGTCGAAACCGGGTACACGTGCAGGGGTGCGCCCGACCAGGTGGTCACGAGGTCGCCGACATCGGCATTGGACGGATCGAGCCAGCGTTCGTACTCAGCCGCGGGCACGATGACCGGCATCCGGTCGTGCACGCTGCGAAGCGATGCGCACGCCTCGGTGGTGAGAATCGCGCAGGTGTCGAGCACTTCGCCCTCGTGCGACAGCCAGCGTTCGTGAAGTCCTGCGAGCCCGAACGGCTGCCGATCCGGCATGCCGACGTGCATCGGCTGCTTGCCGGAGCGCGTCGTTTGCCATTCGTAGAATCCCGTCACGGGAACGAGGCAGCGATGGCGCTCGAACGCGTTGCGGAACGCGGATCGCGTCGCCACCGTTTCGGCGCGTGCGTTGATCATGCGCGCGCCGATCGCGGGGTCCTTGGCCCAGCGCGGCACGAACCCCCAGCGCACCTGCACAAGTTCGCGCTCGCCCGCCGCGTTGACGCGGACGATCGGCACCTGCTGCATCGGCGCGATGTTGTAGCGCGGCTTTATCTCGGGCGGATGCGGCAGCCCGAACGCGAGCGCGATCACGGCCGGGTGGCTCGACAGCTCGTAGCGGCCGCACATGCCTATTCGGGCTCGGCGATCGCGTCGATCGGCGACGTCAGCAGCCGCTGCGCCGTATTGGCCACCTGCAACGTGTCCCAGTACGCGTAGGCGCCGACCGCGGCGGCGCCCGCGAGCGGAATCCAGCGGCCCGCTGCGTTACCGGCGATACGGCGCGACACGGACGCACCGACGCTGCCGAGCGCCTGGCGCAGCGCGCTGCCGCTCAATTGCCGGATGATGAGCCGCTGACTGCCGCGCACGGCCACGTCGCGCAGGACCTGGCTCGCGGCGTGGCGGAACAGGCAGTACAGCATGTGCGTGCGCGTCAGTTCTGCACTGCGGCCGTAGACGCCGAAGATGTCGGCGACCATCTGCCGCTGCGTTTGCCAGATCAGGTAGATGTCCGGCAGCAGCGTCATGAACCCCAGCGGTCCGGGCGGCAGCGCAAGCGAGCCCGACAGCATCGCGGCGCGCTTGGCCGCGCGATGTGCGATCGCCTTCGCCTCGGCGTCGGGGCGTTCCGCGGCGCCCGTTGCCGCCGGCGGAATGTCCGCCAGCACGCGCTCCAGCGCATCGATGATCGGGCCGTGTCGATCGGCGTCGGGCGACGGCGCCTTCCTGGGTACGAGAGAATGCTTCATGTGCCCGATATGGGGACGATTGGCGAACTCGCGAAAGTCTACGCCCGTCGGGCGTCATTCCGACCGGCCGGCCTGCGTCGCACGGCCGCAAACCGCCGCCGCCCGCACGGGCGATCGGGGGATCGCGACGACTACAATGCACGCGATCCGACGGCCTCGCATGCAGATCGGCTTACCCCGCGAAATCAAGGATGGCGAACGCCGGGTCGCGCTCGTGCCCGCCGGCGTTCGGCGGTTGACCGCGGCCGGACACGATATCTTGGTCGAGCGGGCCGCCGGTGTCGCGAGCGGCTTCGACGATGCCGAGTACCGCGCGGCGGGCGCACGCATCGTCGCCGATGGTGGCGAGATCTGGCGGTGTCCGCTGATCGTCAAGGTCAAGGAGTTGCAGCGTGCCGAATATGCGCGGCTGCAGCCCGGCACGACGATTTTCGGATTCGCACAACTGAATCGCGATGCGACTTTGCGTGACGCGGTGCTGGCGGCGCGGGTGCGCATCATCGCGTATGAAACGGTGCGCGACGCCGACGGTGCGCTGCCGTTGCTCGCTCCGATGTCGCGGATTGCCGGTCGGCTGGCGCCGCTCGTCGCTGCGCAGGCATTGCAGACGAGTGCCGGCGGCAACGGAACGCTGATCACCGGTGTCGACGGTGTTCCCGCTGCGCGCGTCGTCATCATCGGCGCAGGCAATTCGGGCGGTGCGGCCGCGGCGGTCGCTGCCCGCCTTGGCTGCGACGTCCGTGTGTATTCCCGCGGCGCCGCGCGTCTTGCCACACTCGCGCGCACCCTCGAATGCGACGGTCTGCATGTAACGACGATCCCGCTTCGCGGCGCGGAGGCCGCCTTCGACGACGCGATCGCCGACGCCGATGTGGTGATCGGCGCCGTGCTCGAGCCGGGAACGCTGTCGCCAACGCTCGTTTCACGCACGGCGCTTCGTGCGATGCGCGCGGGCGGCGCCGTCGTCGACATCGGCATCGACCAGGGCGGCATCTTCGAGACGTCCCGGATGACATCGCTGTCGCAACCTACCTACGTCGACGAGCGCATCGTGCATTACGCGGTGCCGAACATGCCGGCGCTGGTCGCGCGCACGGCGACCTTCGCGCTGGCAGCGGCGACGCTTCCCTACGTGCATGCGCTCGCCGATGCAGGAATCGTTGCAGCGCTTGACGGAGACGCCGGGCTTGCAGCCGGCGTGATGGTGTGGGAGGGGGCGATCGCGCATGCCGGCTTGGCCGGGGACGCAGGCGCTCGAATGACGCCCCGACCGTGGCGCGCGATGCGTACCGCGACGGCAGGCAGTGCGTGATGGGCGCCGCAATCATGCGTGTATTCGGCTTTGCGGGGTGGTCGGGCAGCGGCAAGACATCGCTGATCGAAGCGTTGATTCCGCGACTCGTCGCATCCGGGCTCAGCGTTTCGCTGGTCAAGCATGCGCATCACGCGTTCGATGTCGATCATCCGGGCAAGGACTCGCACCGACACCGTGAAGCG
>JAICVH010000007.1 GCA_025935435.1 Burkholderiales bacterium | reverse complement strand
GAACGGCTGGAGGGGTGGACGGCCGGTAACGGCGCGCGCTGGATCCGGCTCGGCGTCGTAGCGGGCAATGCAAGAGCGGCGCGGTTCTGGCAGCGCGCGGGCTACCGCGAGGTACGACGTCGCCATGGCGTCGTCATGGGTGAGCGCGTCAACACGGTAATCGTTATGGTCAAGCCGCTGGCTGCCAACGACCTGCTTTCGGAGTACCTTGCCATCGTAGCGCGCGATCGGCCGGAGGCACCCTGAAGTCGCGTTCGGGCGGAGTCGCGCGCAAAGCGGAAGGCGACTCGCGACGGAGGTGCACGATGATTCGCGGAATGCATGCCATGTTCTACTCGTCGCAGGCTGCGGAGCTTCGAGCGTTCCTGCGCGACAAGCTCGGACTGCAAGGTACCGATGTCGGCGACGGCTGGTTGATTTTCGACGCACCCAAGGCGGACCTCGGCGTGCATCCGACCGAAGGCTCCGAGCCGCCGTCCGGGACCGCGGACATCTCGTTTTTCTGCGATGACATCGAAGGGACCGTCGCGACGTTACGTGCGCGCGGCGTCGAATTCACGCAGGCGGTCGAGGATCACGGCTATGGACTCGTCACGTATTTTCGCGTGCCCGGGGATTTTCGCATCCAGCTCTATCAGCCGAAATATGGGAACCCGTGACGAAGCAGCCTGCTGCGGTGTTCGCACCTGGCACAGGTAATCGGGTGGTCGGCACGCCCCACGATCCGCAGGCTCGCCTTGCCGCGCTCGGCGCGACGGCGTTTGCGCATGTGAATGGGACGCTCGCCGAGCATCTGCACGGTACCGCGCAGTTGCTGCGCGATTGGGGCAATCGCGATGCGCTCTGCCTTGCGGGGCTCTATCACGCCGTTTACGGCACGGCGGGCATTCGCGGTGCGCTCGTCGGCGTCGACGACCGCCGCACCATCGCAGCATGGATCGGCGATGACGCGGAGCACATCGCTTATCTGTACGGCGCCTGCGATCGCGAACAGTTTCACCCGCGCATCGGAACGCCGGATCAAACGCGCTTCGTCGATCGTTTCGCACGTACCGAATATGCGATCACGCATGCGCTGCTACGCGACTTTTGTGAACTGACCGTCGCCAACGAAACGGAACTGGCCCGGCGAAACCCCGCCTATCGACGCAAGCACGGCGACCTGCGCAGGTTGTTCGAGCGGATGGACGGCTTACTGAGCAGCGCGGGCTCGGAAGCTTTTCGCACGTGTTTCCCGGAATCGACGCCAGCGCCGAACCAGGCGTCGACGGTACTTTCACCCGGAAGTCGGTACGTTGAAACCGAATGCGAGTCTCCATGAGGGCCTTCCTGTCACCGTTCGCCGCATTGCTCGTTCTGACGTTTGCAGCGGCAGCGTTCGCCGCGCCGCCATCCACGCACGAGGACGCGGTGCGGGCGGCAGCGTCCGCCGACGCTGACCAGCGCGCCGAGGCGCTAGCCTGGATCGCGAGTCACGGCTCACAGGACGACGCGACGCTCATCCGCAATCACCTGATGGATGAAAGTCCTTACGTGCGTAACGTCGCGGAGCAGGCGCTGTGGGCGCTCTGGAGCCGATCGGGCGACGCGGAGATCGACGCACTGCTCGCGACCGGCATCGAGCGCATGCAGGCAGGCGCGCTCGACGATGCAATCGCGATTTTTTCACAGGTGATCGAACGCAAGCCGGATTTCGCTGAAGCCTGGAACAAGCGCGCGACGGCGCTGTTTCTCGCCGGCGAGTTCCGCCGATCGCTTTCCGACTGCGACGAGGTGATGAAACGCAACCCGATGCACTTCGGCGCGCTCGCCGGCTACGGACAGATTTACTTCCAGCTCGAGCAATACGAACGCGCGATCCAGTATTGGAAGCGCGCGCTTGCCGTCAATCCCAACATGACCGGTGTCGAGATCAGTATTCGTGCGACGGAACAACTGCTCGCCGAGCGTCGCAAGCGCACGGTCTGAAACAACGATGCCAGGTGCGCGCGCGGCTCGCGCCGGCGAGTCCAAGCGATGACGTCGCGGATCGCAGCCGACGTGGTGCTCCTGCTGCACGCTGCGTTCGTCGCGTTCGCCACGCTCGGCGCGCTGCTTGTTCTGCGCTGGCGGTGGATCCTGTGGCTGCATCTCCCGGCGGTGGCGTGGGGTGTGTTCGTCGAGTCCACCGGCCGCGTGTGCCCGCTCACGTACGTCGAGAACACGCTGCGTACCCAAGCGGGTGATGTCGGTTACAGCGGAAGCTTCATCGAACGCTACCTGCTCGGCGCGCTGTACCCGGACGGACTGACGGCGGAGCTTCAGAGCGTGCTGGCGCTTGCCTTGGTCGCGATCAATGCAACGATCTACGCGCGCGTTTTCTGGTTGCGACAAAAACCGCCGCTCGCCGCGCGATGACCGTCGTCGGCGTCATCTCGGATACGCATGGTCTGCTGCGGCCGGAAGCACTGCGTGCGCTCGGCGGATGCGCAGCGATCATTCATGCCGGCGACATCGGAAACGCGTCGATCGTAGAAAACCTCGCATCGCTTGCACCGGTCACTGCCGTGCGCGGCAACAACGACCGCGGCCCATGGGCTGCTTCGATCGCCGAGTCGCGACGGCTACAGATCGAGAATGTCGTCATCCACGTCGTGCACGATGTGACGCAGATCGGCTTCGACCCCGCGCAACGCGGTATCGGTGTCGTGGTTTGCGGCCATTCGCACCAGCCGGGGGTGCAGCAGCGTGAGCGCGTCGTCTATGTCAATCCGGGCAGCGCCGGGCCGCGTCGATTTCGCCTGCCGGTGACGCTGGCGACGATGACGATTGCCGGCGACACGATCGACGTGCGGCTCATCGACTTGTCCACCATGCGAGAATTTTGTACCCCATGGAAATCGATCGCATCGACCACGTTGTCCTGACCGTGCACAACATCGACGCGACCTGCGCGTTCTATGCGCGGGTGCTCGGCATGCAACCCGTCACGTTTGCCGGCAATCGCAGGGCACTCGCGTTCGGCCATCAGAAGTTCAATCTGCACGAAGCCGGCCGCGAATTCGAGCCGAAGGCGGCGCGACCGACACCGGGATCGATCGATCTTTGCCTCATCACATCGACGCCGCTCGCCGCTGTCGTGGCCCACCTGCAGCGGTGCGGCGTCGACATCCTCGAAGGACCGGTGGCGAAAACCGGTGCGACGGGCCCGATCCGGTCCGTGTACTTCCGCGACCCCGACGCGAACCTGATCGAAGTGTCGAACTACGTGGCGGCGTGAGATGGCCGCCATGCCGATCGTCGTGCGCGAGCTCGATCACATCGTGCTGCGCGTCGTCGACGTTGCGCGGATGACCACGTTTTACTGCGACGTTCTCGGCTGCGCGATCGAGCGCGATCGGCGGGATATCGGTCTTGTGCAGCTACGCGCGGGCCGCTCGCTGGTCGACCTCGTTCCGGTGGACGGCCCGCTGGGGCGCGCCGGTGGCGCCGCGCCCGCTCGCGAAGGGCGCAATCTCGATCATTTGTGCTTTCGACTGGAAACGTTCGACGAGGCCAGTATTCGCAAGCATCTCGAAAGCGCCGGTATCGCGACACAGCCGGCGGCTTCGCGCTACGGCGCCGAGGGCGACGGCCCGTCGCTGTACGTTCAGGATCCCGAGGGCAACACCGTCGAGCTGAAGGGACCACCATGGACTGCGAATCGATGAGGCCGGCATGACCGACCGCTTTCCACTCGACGGCGGTTGTACGTGTCGCCGCGTTCGCTATCGGATGCTGACGCGACCGCTGTTCGTGCACTGCTGCCATTGCCGGTGGTGCCAGCGGGAAACCGGCGCGTCGTTCGCGTTGAACGCCATGATCGAGGCTGATCGGGTGGTGCTGTTGGATGGCGATCCGGACACCGTCGACACGCCGTCGAACAGCGGCCTCGGTCAAAAGATCGTGCGCTGCCCGAGTTGCCGGATCGCTGTGTGGAGCAACTACGCGGGCGCCGGCGACGCGATTCGATTCGTTCGGGTCGGCACGCTCGACGACCCCGACGCGCTGCCGCCCGACATCCACATTTTCACGTCCACCAAGCAGCCGTGGCTGGTGCTGTCACCCGGCACACCAGCCGTCGCCGAATACTACGACCGCAACCGCTACTGGCCGGCCGAGAGCCTGGAACGGCGCCGGATGCTTCTCGCGGCGCGCGCGTGACCAACCGGTGGCACGCGTCGTGCAGGCATTTTTATGATATAATCGCAATTCGATGAAACCTCTAGCAAAATCCGCTGACTAACGCGCTCCCAATGGTTCTGGCCCGGATCTTGACGCTCAAACCCCTCCTCGTTGCCGCATTTGCATCGCTGTTCACCGGCTCCGTCGCGTTTGCCTCGGTCGACGCCCCGGCGGTCGCGACCCCGGACTCGTTGGTTGCCTCATCGCCGTGGGATGCCGCGTTCAATGCTTTCGCCGCGGACGACGCGGCGCATCCGCGCCCGCCGGGGGGCGTGCTGTTCGTTGGCAGCTCGTCGATCCGGCTGTGGAACGATCTCGAAGATCAGTTCAAGGACCTGCCGGTCGTGATCAAGCGCGGTTTCGGCGGGTCGCAGCTGTCCGACTGCGTCAAGTACCTCAATCGTCTGGTCGTCCGCTATCAGCCGCGCACGGTGCTGGTCTATGCGGGCGACAACGATTTGGCCGCCGGAACGACCCCCCAGGAGGTACTGCGGCGTTTTACCGCGTTCGTCGAGGGTGTCCACCGCGACCTGCCCGACACGGACATTGCGTACATTTCGATCAAGCCGAGCCCGTCACGCCTTAGCCTGCTGCCGCGCATTCGCGAAACCAATGCGTTGATCCGTCAGTACGCGGATGCGGAGGGCAAGGTGGATTTCATCGACGTCTACACGCCGATGCTCGACGCGTCCGGCAAGCCGCGCGCCGAGCTGTTCCGCACCGATGCGCTGCACCTGAATGCGGACGGCTACGCCGTCTGGAAGCGGGTCATCGCGCAATACGTGCACTGACCGCAGCCGCGGTCTGGCCGCGCGCACCGGCAGTGCCCCGACGCCGTCGGGCGCGTGTCTCTCGCGGCACCGACGCCCGCGCAACGGCATAAAGCGTCACCAGCGTTCCCGCGAGCAGCGCCGCGTCGAGCAGCCCCACGTGCGGTCCGGCTGCATCGCCGACCGTGGCGAGCACGACGAGGCATACCAGAAGGTGTGCGCTGAATACCAGCAGCGATGCGCGGCCCATCGTGGCGATTGTCGAGTGCAGCGACCACGCGGCGAACATGCGCCGTCCGTGCACGACGAGAATCGCCAGCACGGCGAAGTTCAACAGGCGCATCGGGCCGAGGTGCCATTTGTCGAACAGCGCGCTCAACGCGGGGTCCGAGGCGAACGGTATCTGACCGACGACGTGTCGCCAGACGAAAAACAGCGCGGCCAACAGCGTCGCGGTCCACATCAGCGCGACCGGCCATGGCGCCTCGGTCTTTCCTGCATCGACCGCTTCGGCCTTGAGCGCACCGGCGCGAAGGCCGACGAGCCACAACATCTGCCACGCGAAGAGCGAAAACGCACCGGTCTGCGAGTACGGTACGGGCCACTCGGTCAAGTGCGCGATCGCTTGATAGAGATGGCGCCCCCCGTGCAACTGCGCGTAGAGCCATAGCGCCGCCGACAGCGCAAGCAGCACGCCGAACCCGCGCCGAGATGCATAGGCGAGCAGGATCGGCGACACGAGCAGGAACAGCACGTACATCGGCAGTATGTCGAGAAGCGGCGGGTTGTAAGCGAGCAACAGGCCGCTGATCAGCGCGACGCGCGGATGCGCGATGTAATACGACGCCAAATCGGTGATCGCATGCGCGCCGTGCGAGGTTGCGAACGGCACGAGGACCCAGAACAGGAACAGCAGCAGCGCGACGTGCGCCGCGTAGACCTTCGCCGCCCGCCCGAGCAGCGCCCGGCGCATCGCGGCGTAGCCGTGCTTGTGCGCCATCCGCGAGTACACGCTGCCGACGAGGAAGGCCGACAGGAACACAAAACCCTCGGCCGCCGACACGAAGCCGAACGGCTGGCCGGCGTGCGAGCTGAACCACGTCGGCAGATGCGTGATCGTCATCAGCACGAGCATCAGCCCGCGCAGCCAGTCGAGTTCGGTTTGGCGTTCCATGTGGCGGCGCGCGTGGTCGAGCGCCTTGCGGGGCAGTTGGCGGACTGCAGGCATGGCCGACGATACGGCGGTGGCGCGCCGTGAAACCGTCCGTCAAGCGCTGAAAGAAGCGTCAGACAAGCGCGTAGCCGACGCGTTCGCACGACATCACTTCATAAAGTAGGGTCAGACTCGACTTTCGGTACATCGTCCGACGCGGGCTAAGTGCCGCGAGAAAGTCGAGTCTGACCCTACTTTTCAGCGCAGATAGGCGAGCAGCGGCGAGCCGACGGGGCGCCGGACCAGCAGGCTTTCGACGAAGCGCGCGTCGGTTGCTTCGAGCTGTTGCAGCCATTCGATCGTCCCGCCGGTCAGCGATGCGACGGCGACGCCGTCGCGATAAACGATGCGGTTGCTGGCGAGCGATGGCACCCGGGCACCGGGAAGCACGGTGCCGACCAGATTGAGGGGATCGGCGGCGCTGACGGCAATGAACGTTGCTGTCGTCGCCGCGCGCCGCGTTTCGCGCAGCATCGCCACGGCTTCCGGTAACGCGAACTGCTCGCCGGTGACGCTCGCAACGAAGCGGCCGCCGCGAACGTCCCCGCGCGCTTCCAGCCGACGCAACACGCGGGACAACTCGCGCCACGGGGGCAGCCACGCCGCCTCCCGCTGCAGGATTCGCCACGCAATGACGCCGTAGCGGCGCAACAGCGCGTGGGCAATTTGCTCGAGCGTTTCCGCATCCAGCGCCGCTTCGCTGCGCGTCCAGGTCGTGTTCGCGCCCGCCGCTGCGGCGGCGACGGGCGTGCGTCGCGTGAGCGTCCAGCGACCGGCGTCTTCGACGCCCGGTACCGACCTCCGATAGCGACGGCTGGCGGCGAAGCGCTTGCGTTTCTGCGCGGGCGTCAGCAACGCGCGCAAGCCGGCAAAGCTGTCCGACGTCACGCGCCCGAGGGCGACGAGCTCCGCGAGCGCGTCCTCGACTTGCGTGCGCAGGAGTCGCGTGCCCTCGACGATCTCGTCATGAAACGACGCGCCGTGCGCCTGCAGGAAGTCGGCGACGACCTGAGCGCGCGCGCTCGGCGGTGACGGCTGCGTTGCCGGATTGGGAGACACGCGGGTCCACATCATCGCGCTTCGCCGCGGCAGCAGCGTGACGGGCGTCGTGCGAATCACGTTGGCATTGCCGGCGCTTCCCGTCGACGTCGGCGGCGTCAGTCGCGTCCACACCGCGCGTCCCGACAGGCACAGATCGTCGAGCCAGGTGAAGTCATAGTTCTCGAGGCGCGCCGGGAGGATTTCCGCCTCCCACGCGGCGGCGGGCGCCTCATAGCCCTGCAGTTGCGCGATGATCGCGTCGAGCGCATCCGGACCCTGTCGCTGCTCCCCCGGCGCGACGTGCTGCCAGCGAAACAGGAAGCGCACGAAGTCCTGCGTCGATACCGGCTCGATTTCCTGGCGCAGGCGATTGACGGTGTAGCGGTGGATCCGCGCGAGCAGCGTGCGATCGCACCATTCGATTGCGGCGGCGTCGGACGTGTAGCGGCCCGACATCGCGACGCCTTCGCTTGCGAGCTTCGCCAATGCCGCGTCGACATCGGCAGCCGACGTCGCGAGCGACGCAGCCAGGCGTTCGACGGTGGTCGGTCCGAGCGCCTGCAGGCGGCTTCGCAGGATTTCCACGAGTGCTTCATCGCGCGTCCAGGCACGCGCCGCGAATTCGGCGGGCGCGTCGATCGCGGGCGCGAGCGATGCGCCAGGGTGCAGCGCGGCAAACTGGGGTAGTCGCTCTGCAGCCACCCACACGTTGCGCGGGCCCCCTGAATGCTGCGACACGGCGGAGGACACCGGCAACGCGACGCGCGTGGCGCGGCGCCCGCCTGCCAGTGCATCGAGCCACCCTCCCCAGTCGGCGTGCGGAGCAACCTCGTCAGCGGCGAGGAAGCCCACGGCGAGTAGCGCATCGTGCATTTCGTCGGCGGTCGTGGCATCCGGCCAAGCCTCGCTTCGCACCCGCTCGATCGCCGCGGCGTCGAGACGGCCGAGCCCTGCGCTCACTGCGTCGTCGGCCCATCTGCGCGCCATCACGGCTTGCGTGCGGCGTTCCTCGAGCGGTGCGTCGTCGAGGTACGCGTACGGTCGCGCGTTCAGGATTTCCATCGCGAGCGGAGAAGGCGCGGGAAGGTCGCGCGCGATGACACGGATTTCGCCGCGCTCGATCCGCCGCAACACGCGTTCGAGCCCGTCGATGTCCATCGCTTCGTGCAGGCAGTCGTCGATCACCTGGCGCACCAGCGGATGCTCCGGGATCGTGCGCTCGCCGACGAGGTTCTCCGCGCACGCGATCTGATCGGGAAACACGGCGGCCATCAGGTCTTCCGCGCGCATCCGCTGCAGCGGCGCAGGAATCTTGCGACCACCGCGAAAGCGCGGAAGCGCGAGCGACGTGCCGGCGATCCAGCGCCAGCGCGCCGCGAACATCGGTGCGGCCAGCATCGCCTGGATCACGATCTCCCGAACCGTCGCCGAATGCAGATAACGCGCGACATCGGCGAGCGCGAAGCTGTGGCTGGTCGACAGCGACAGCACGATCGCATCCTCGGTCGCGGCCGCCTGCAACTCGAAGTTGAACTTGACGCAGAAGCGCTTGCGCAGTGCGAGCCCCCACGCGCGGTTGATGCGGCTGCCGAATGGCGCATGGATCACGAGCTGCATGCCGCCCGACTCGTCAAAAAAACGCTCGAGGACGATCGTGTCGTGAGTAGGAAGTGCCCCGAGTGCGAGCTTCGCCGCAACGAGATACTCGGCAAGCTGCCGGCCCGCGTCGGGCGCGATGCCGCGCGTCTGCAAGCTGGCGACGATCGTATCGACGTCGAGCACTTCGCCATCCGTTTCGCCGCCGAAGAGTTCCGCACGCAGCCGCGACACGGCCAGCGACAATTCATCGCTTCGCGCCGGCGCCTCGCCGAGCCAGAAGGGAATGGTCGGCGCCTGCCCATGCGCGTCCTCGACGCGAACGCGCCCGGCTTCGATACGCCGAATGCGGTAAGACGTATTGCCGAGCTGGAACACGTCGCCGGCCAGGCTTTCGACGGCGAAGTCTTCGTTGACCGTTCCGACGAGCTGACCGGCGGGCTCCAGCACGACGTCGTAATCGGCGGTGTCCGGAATCGCCCCGCCGGACGTCAACGCGGTCAGGCGCGCACCGCGGCGCCCGCGCAACACGCCGTTGACGGCGTCGCGATGCACGTATGCACCGCGGTGGCCCTGCCGCGTGTTGAAGCCATCCGCGAGCGTCCGCACCACCTCGTGGAAGTCCGCGTGGCTCAGACCCGCGTACGGCCATGCGCTCGTCAACTGGTCGAACAGCGCTTCCTCGCCCCATTCGCGCGCGGCGACTTCGGCGACGATCTGCTGCGCGAGCACGTCGAGCGGCGCGGCCGGAATCGAGATCCGATCGAGTTCGCCGCGGGCGACCGCATCGAGGAGCGCTGTGCATTCGACGAGTTCGTCACGCGACAGCGGAAAGAGCCGCGCCTTCGGCACGCCACCGACCGTGTGGCTCGCGCGACCCGCGCGCTGCAGGAAGGTCGCGATGCGACGCGGGCTGCCGATCTGGCATACGAGCTCGACGTCGCCGATGTCGATGCCGAGCTCCAGCGAGGCCGTTGCCACAAGCGCGCGCAGCTCGCCGTTTTTCAGCCGTTGCTCCGCGTCCAGGCGCCGCTCCTTCGCCATGCTGCCGTGATGCGACATCACGTGTTCTGCACCGAGCAGCTCGGACAGATGGCGCGTGACGCGCTCCGCCAGCCGTCGCGTGTTGACGAACACGAGCGTCGTGCGATGCTGCGCGATCAAGTCGGCGAGCCGTGCGTACACCTGCAGCCAAACCTCGTTCGACATCACCGCTTCGAGCGGGGACGACGGGACTTCGAGCGCAAGATCGCGCGGCTGTCGATAGCCGGTGTCGACGATTTCGCACGGCGTGGCAGGGTGCGCCCCTTCCAGAAAATGGGCGACGTCCTCGATCGGCTTCTGCGTGGCGGACAAACCGATGCGCACGAGCGGCCGTCCCGCGAGTGCTTCGAGGCGCGCGAGCGACAACGCGAGATGGCTGCCGCGCTTGTTCGAGGCAAGCGCGTGGATCTCGTCGACGATCACCGTACGTGTCGTCGCAAGCATCGCGCGACCCGATTCCGACCCGAGCAGCACGTACAGCGATTCCGGTGTGGTGACGACGATGTGCGGCGGGCGCTTGCGCATGCTCGCGCGCTCGTGCTGCGGCGTATCGCCGGTGCGCACGAGGACGCGAATGTCGACGTCGGGCAGGCCGCGCGCCGCCAGTTGCTCGCGGATACCGGCAAGCGGTACGGCGAGATTCTTCTGGACGTCGTTGGACAGCGCCTTCAGCGGCGACACGTACACGACCGACGTTTCATCGGCGAGAGTACCGGCGAGTCCCTGCCGTACGAGCGCGTCGATCGCCGCGAGAAAGGCCGCGAGCGTCTTGCCCGACCCGGTCGGAGCCGCGATCAGTACGCTGCGCGCTTCCAGGATGAGCGGCCAGGCGCGCGCCTGCGCGGCGGTCGGTGCCGGAAACGCGTGCCGAAACCAGCTCGAAACGACCGGATGGAAGACAGCGGGCATGCCGTCATTTTCTCATTCCGTGCGGTCGAAGGCGCCGACTGGCGGAAACCCCGCGCGCGGCGGTGGATTTGCATCGGCCGATGCGCTAATCTCCGCCGTTGGCTTTTGGGCGACGCACGTTCACTTCCGCTCCGCCGGATCACCGATGAAACCCTGGTTGCCGCTGGTGTTGCTGGCATTGGCGCTGGTCACGCCCGCGCATGCGCAACGCTTCAGCTTCTCGCAACCCGACGACAGCGAGAAGGCGGAACGCGAGGCGCGCGAGGATCGCATCGCGCGTGATCTGTCCGTTCCGTGTCGTGCCGATCTCAAGAACAAGAAGATCATGGTGGTGATCGGCGAGCAGCGATCGAACGGATTCATCGAGGCCCGGCAGGAGAACTACGGCGCGCACTACCAGGCGATCAACAAGCGGCTGCAGGCGCTCGGGTTGCGCACTTATACGGCCGCCGAGATCAAGCGGCAGATTGCGCAGGCGGAAATCGATGCGTATTTTCGCAACGATCCCGACGCTGCGCTCTCCGCTTCACGGCGGCTGGGTGCGAGCTTCATTCTGCGCGGATTGATCTCGTCGCAGGCAACGCGCAATCCGTTGATGAACGTCAATCAGGTTGCAGTGAACATGGGTTTCACGCTGACCGCGAGCAACGGTCGCGTAATCTCCGACACCGAGGCGAGCTCGAGCTCGTACGCGGGCTCCGACGTACAGAAGATGGCGCTGACGCTCGTCAATGAGAAGGCGGATGAGGTCGTCGCGTCGCTGTACGCGGATTACTGTCGCAACGCCGGCCGATCGAAATGATGGACGGTGTGTTGGTAACGACTGAAGGGAGACAACTGACATGAAGACACCCGGAATGCGTGCAGCGACCGCCGTCGCGGCAGCGCTCGCGCTCGGCATGACGACGGCTGTCGTCGCGCAGCCACGGTTCGGCAATCCGTCGCCGACGGCCGGCAGCGAAACGTCGCAGCGCGCGAACGAATCGGCCGATCAGGCGGTATACCGACCCGTCGAGTACATGAACGCGAGCAAGAAGGGCCCGGCGTTGATCGTGATTCCCGGCGAGATCAAGAGCAGCAACGCGACGTTCCTGCAGAAGTTCACGTCGAACAACATCGCCGATTTCGCGGAAGTGGAGCTCTCGGCCGCCAACTTCCAGGTGCTGGAGCGCTCGAATCTCGGTCCGGTGCTGAAGGAATTCGAGCTCGCCTACAACCTCGGCGATCCGCAGGCGGCGCGCAAGTTCCTCGGCATGGGCAAGCTCAAGAGCACGAAATACGTCGTCAAGTTCGACATCCTGAAGACCGAGCAGGTCGCCTCCGCGCAGCAGGGATTCGACGGCCGCGCCATCGGCAACATCGCCGGCGCGCTCGGCGCATTCAGCGGGTCGTGGGGCGGCGCCCGGGCGGGCGCGGTCGGTCAGGCCGCGGTCGGGTCCGTGCAGACGGGCGAGTCGACCGGTGTGTGGATCATCGGCATGCGCTACAAGATCATCAACGCCGAAACGACCGAGCAGCTCGCGCAAGGCTATACCGAGGAGAAAATGGAAGTCGGCGCCAAGTCTTCATCGGTTCTCGGCGTGTCGCAATCGCAGCAGGGCGGCGTATCGCTCGATACGATGGTGCAGCGGCTCGTGCAGAAATCCGTCTGGGAAATCGACAGCAAATACAAGTAACGCGGCGCCTGCGCTAATGCGTTACGCAACGCCGGCACGCCGCCGGCGTTGACTTTCATGGCGCTGCCTTTGCGCGGACGAACTCCATGATCAGCCAGCTCGGCAAGTACGAAATCCGGCGCGAACTCGGGCGCGGTGCGATGGGCGTCGTGTATGAGGCGTACGACCCGTTGATCAAACGCCGCGTGGCCTTGAAGACGATCCGCCCCGACCAGCTCGTCGGCGAACGTCCGGACGACGTCGTTGCGCGCTTCCGACGCGAAGCGCAGGCCGCGGGTCGATTGAGTCACCCGAACATCGTGTCGATCTACGAATGCGATGAAGAGGACGGTACGTGGTTCATCGCGATGGAGTACGTCGATGGCCGCGAACTGAAGGACTGCTTCGCGAACGACGAGCGCTTTCGCGCGAGCGACATCGAGCGGATCATGACGCAGATCCTGGCGGCGCTCGATTATTCGCATCGGCAGGGCGTCGTCCATCGCGACATCAAGCCAGCGAACATCTTCCTGCTCGCCGACGGCACGGTGAAGGTTGCCGATTTCGGCATCGCCCACATCGAATCGTCGAACCTCACGCAGGTCGGCACCGTGGTCGGTACGCCGAACTACATGTCACCCGAGCAGATCATGGGGCTGCCCGTCGATGGCCGCTCGGACATCTTCTCGACCGGCGTCATCCTCTACCAATTCCTGACCGGGGAGCGGCCGTTCGCGGGCTCGTCGACGACGACGATGCAGAAGGTGCTGAAGGAAGAGCCTCTGCCGCCTTCGACGTTGAATGTCCAATTGGCGCCGGCGGTCGATGCCGTCGTGCGCAAGGCGCTCGCCAAGCGCGCCGACGATCGCTTTCAGACCGCGCAGGCGTTCGCGGCGGCGTTGCAGGCCGCAATGCCCGCCGTACGCGCGCAGGCGACCGTGGAGAACGCCGACCCGGACGCCACGTTGCCGAATGCCGTCGCGATGGAGCCGTCACGCGACACTCGCACGCCGGCAGTGACTGCGGCCACGCGGCAATCGACCGCCGTGCCTGCGGCGGCACCGACGCGGCCGTCGCAGTCTCTCGCAATCGGACTCGTCGGCGGGATTGCCATCATCGGACTTGCGGCGCTGGTCGCCACCTGGTGGTTGTGGCCGCGCGGTGATTCGACCGCGAGTGCCGCGCGGCCGCCATCTGCGGGCATCGCACAAGGAACCACGACCAGCGCGGCGCCCGCCGCCATGCCGGCGAACGCGTCAGCGGTAAGCGCGACGTCGCCCGCCGGTGGAACGGGCGCCGAAGCAACGTCTCCCGCCGCTGCAATGCAAGCTTCGAATGCGCCGTCGGCCGCCTCCCTGTCGCCGCCCGCCGCGTCGCTCGCCGCCGGCGTATCGCGCGATGCACCGAGTGCGGCCGATGCGGCGCCGCCCGGCAACCTCCTGATCTCCGCAGTCGGGCTCGCCGATCCGAGCGACCCGCGTTACGCGAACGATCCGGCGCTGCTGCAGACTGACGTACGCGCGGATTCGAAGCAGCAGCTGGTCGAGAAGGCGCTCGTGTTGCTGCTCGATCGCAAGTCGTTCGCGACCAACTACGACGTCCTGCAATCGCGCGTGATGGCGCGAAGCGGCGACTACATCGGCACCGTCGTTCGCGAAGGACAGCCGCAGGTCGGCAAGGACGGCCTGATGTCGGTCACGACGCAGGCTGTCGTCAACGTCAAGGCCGTGCAGCAGTCGCTCAACCAGCTGTCGCGCGACGAGCGCGTCAACCTGATTCGCGCCAACGGCGATCCGCGCGTTGCCGTGCGCATCGGCGTTCGCGACGCGGACCAGCCGGACGCCCCCGCCCTACCCTCGCCGATCGCCGAGAACATGCTGAAGGAACGGATCCAGTCGTTTGGCTTCAGGACATGGTCGGAAGAAGCGACGGCCGCCGACAACCGGGGCGCGGATTTCGTCGTCACCGGCGAAGCGAGCATCAAGCGCTTGTCGACGCGACTCGCAGCGTCGGGACTCGTCATCACCAAATACGCACTGTCGTCGTGGACCGTCAAGTGCACGAACCGCGCTACCGGCGAGGAGATCTACTTCAACACGACGCTGCCGCGCGGTCTCGGCAGTTGGGCAAGCGAAGAGGAAGCACTGCGCGTGATCGGCGGCAAGGTTGCCGATCAGTTGAGTCGCGACCTGTTCCTTCAGCACGTGAACGTCACGGGTCGCAAGGTTTCGCTCAGCATATCCGGGATGCCGGACGCAACGTGGGAGGACCTGTTCGCGCGCGAATTGCTCGGCTTGCCCGCGGTGATCAGCGCGCACGCCGGTGCACCGGGCAATCCGCGGATCTACGATCTCGTCGTCGCGGGATCGGACGCCGCGAGCGACGCGATCGCCGCGGACGTCGTCGCGCCGATCAACGCCAAGCTCGGGCGGGCATGCCTTACCGTCGGAGGCGTTGAAGGAACGCGCGTCGGTGTCACGTTCGAGCCGGCATGCGCCGACGCGTCGTTTCGCGCGAAGCTCGAGACCAATCCTCCAGCAGGACTGTATCGTGCACCGGCGGCGCGCCAGAAGGCGATCATCAAGAACCCCGACACGCTGCGCAAGCTCGTATAGCGCACGCGACGGCGCTGCCGGCTACGCGCGGCACGCAGATGAAAGAAGACGCCGGCGCGAACCAGAAGTACCTGACGGCGCGCGCCCGTGTGACTCAGGACTCGATGCGAAAGCCGATCTTCAGCGTGACCTGAAAGTGCGCGATGCGGCCTTCGTTCACATGGCCGCGCGTTTCGATCACCTGGAACCAGTCGATGTGCTTCACGGTGGCCGACGCCTTTTGAATCGCATTGCGGATCGCGTCGTCGGTGCTGTCCGGCGACGATCCGACGAGCTCGACGAGCTTGTACGTGTGCGCGTTCATGCAGCCTCCGTGGCAGGTTGGTCCGAAGTCGAGTCTGACCCTACTTTTGTACCGCCGGCAAGCTCACGACGAGCGTTTCCTCGCGCCACACGAGACGCGGCACGTCGACCGTCGTGCGCCATTCGGTCGGTGTCCATTGCATGACGTCGATGTCGATGCTGTCGCGCCGCACGACGGGAACCGGCACGTCGATCCAGACATCGCGCCACGTCGTCGTGCAGGCGTTCGGCAGCAGCAAATCCCCATATTTGCAGCTGAATTCAGCCACGCGCGCGACCTTGCGCCGTTCGCTCGTCCACTCGACCGATGGAACATCGACCGTTGCGGTGCGAAATGATGGCGCGGTAACGCGCGCTCGATACGTTCTCGGTTCGACGATCCACACCGGCGTCAGGAACGTCCATCGGTATTCGACGATCGTCGTCTGCCATAGCGGTAAACGCGCGGGCAAGGCATCGTCGGCATCGGAATGCGCCGAGGCGGGACGCGCCAGCACCAGGCACGCAGTCGCCGCCGCTACGACCAAGAAACAGGCGCGTTTCACGATGTGTGCGTCAACCACCCGAACGCGTCACGCGCCACACCGCGTTCCCCACGTCATCCGCGACGAGCAGCGCACCGGTCGCGTCGATCGCGACGCCGACCGGCCGCCCACGCGCCTCACCCTGGTCGTTCAGAAAACCGGAGAGCACGGTGATCGGCTTGCCGGACGGCTTGCCGTTCGCAAAGGGCACGAACACGACATCGTAGCCGCTGCGCGGCTTGCGATTCCAGGAACCGTGCCGGCCGACGAACATGCCCTCGCGGTAAGCATCACCCAATGTATTTCCCTGAGCATTCGCCAGTCCGAGCGATGCCGTGTGCGGGCCGAGCGCGTAATCGGGCACGATCGCTTTCGCGACCAGTGATGGATCCTGCGGTTCGACGCGTGCATCGATGTGCTTGCCATAGTAACTGTACGGCCAGCCGTAGAAGCCACCGTCGCGAACCGATGTCATGTAATCGGGCACGAGGTCGCTGCCGAGTTCGTCACGCTCGTTCACCACTGTCCACAACGCGCCGGTGTGCGGCTCCCACGCCATGCCGTTCGGATTGCGCAATCCGCTGGCGAAGATGCGGTGCGTGCCGGCGCGGGGATCGATTTCCCAGATCGCCGCGCGTCCCGCTTCCTGGTCCATGCCGTTTTCAGCGACGTTGCTGTTCGAGCCGACGGTGACGTAAAGCTTGGAATTGTCGCGGCTCGCGATCACGTTCTTCGTCCAGTGATGATTCAACGGGCCCGCCGGCAATGCGACTACGGTCGTACCCGGCGCCGTGATTTCGGTCGCGTCCGGACGATACGGAAAGCGCAGCAGTGCGTCCGTTGCGGCAACGTACAGCGCGTCACCGGCAAGCGCGATGCCGAAGGGCGAATTGATGTTGCGAAGGTAGATCGTGCGTGCATCGACGCGGCCGTCGCGGTTGGCATCGCGCAGCAACGTGATGCGATTCGCACTCGGGGTGCCGGATCCCGCCTTCTTCATGAACCACTTCATCACGAAGCCGCGAATGCCCTTGCCGTCCTCGGGCTTGGGCGGGGCATCGGTCTCCGCGACCAGCACGTCACCGTTTGGCAATACGTGCAGCCAGCG
>JAICVH010000062.1 GCA_025935435.1 Burkholderiales bacterium | reverse complement strand
TCGACGGCGGCATTGATCATCGAACCGCTGGTCCAGGGCGCCGGCGGCATGGCGATGTACGACGCGCGCTACCTGCGCGCCGCGCGTGCGCTCACGGCGAAATACGGCGTGCACCTGATTGCCGACGAGATCATGACGGGCTTCGGCCGGACCGGGACGATGTTCGCCTGCGAGCAGGCGGCAATCACGCCGGACTTCCTGTGCCTGTCGAAAGGCATCACGGGCGGCTACCTGCCGCTGTCGTGCGTTCTCACGACCGATGCGACGTACGCCGCGTTTTACGACGACGACGTCCGCCGCGGCTTCCTGCACTCGCACTCCTACACGGGCAACGCGCTCGCCTGCGCCGCCGCACGCGCGGTGCTCGACATCTTTCGCGACGACGACGTGATCGCCGTCAATCGTGAGCGCGCGTCGCGCTGGCGCAACAGCGTGGAGGCACTGGCAGCGCACCGACGCGTGCGCAATCTGCGCCAGTGTGGAATGATCATTGCATTCGACGTGCAGAGCGAGCAGCCGCAGTTCCCGCGCTGGTTCGCGCAGGCTGCGCTCGAACGTGAACTGGTGCTGCGGCCGATCGGCTCGACCGTCTACTTCATGCCCCCATACATCGTCACCGACGACGAATTCGCGCTCCTCGTCGACCGCACGCTCGCCATTCTCGACCAGTGTTGAGCGTGCCCCGATCGGCGAAGTCCGCAGTGCGCGCCGGCTGCGCGGTCGGATTCGCGTTTGCGCTGCTTGCACTACCCGTCCACGCCAAACTGCCACGTGAGGTCGGGCGGGCGTTCCTCGACGCCGGCATTCCGCTGAACCACGTCGGGGTCGTCGTGCAGCAAACGACGACCCCACGGCCGCTGTTCGCGCACGACGCCGAGCGCCCGCGCAACCCGGCATCGGTGATGAAACTCGTGACGACGTTTGCTGCGCTCGACCTCCTGGGTCCCGCATACCGCTGGAAGACCGAGGCCTATCTCGCCGGTCCGCTGGTCGGCGGCGAATTGCATGGCGACCTGATCCTCAAGGGTCATGGCGACCCGAAGATCACGATCGAGCAATGGCAATCGCTGATGGCGCAACTGCGTGCGAACGGTCTGACGGCGATCGATGGTGACCTCGCGCTCGATCGCAGCGCGTTTGCGCTCCCGCCTCACGATCCATCGGCGTTCGATCATGAACCGCTCAAGCCGTACAACGTCGGTCCGGACGCGCTGCTGGTCAACTTCAAGTCGTTGCGACTGACGCTCGTGCCCGATGTGATCGGGGCGCGGGTGACGGTTCGCGCCGAGCCGCCGCTTACCGACGTGACGCTGGGCCCGCCGCCGGCGCTTGCCATGGACGACTGCGGCGACTGGCGGTTACGCGCGGCGCCGTCGATCGAAGACCGGGGCGACCGAGCCGCGATCGCCTTCGGCGGAACGTACCCGTCCGCGTGCGGAGAACGCGAATGGTGGATCGCGATGCTCGATCATCCGCATTACGTGCGCGCGATGTTCGAGACGTATTTTCGCGAGGCGGGCGGACGCTTCTCGGGCGGCGTCAAGGAACGTCGCGTACCGGTCGATGCACGGCCGTTCGCCGTGCTCGAGTCGCCACCGCTCGAAGACATCGTTCGCGACGTCAACAAGCTGTCGAACAACGTGATGGCGCGCCAGATTTTCCTGACCTTGGGCTCGACTCAAGGCGCCGAGCCCGCGACACCCGCGCGCTCGGTGCAAGCGATCCGGCGCTGGCTCGCGGCGCGCAAGCTGACGATGCCTGGCCTGGTGCTCGAGAACGGCTCCGGCTTGTCGCGTCATGAGCGCATGAGTGCCGCGGCGTTCAATCGGCTGCTGATCGCGGCGAACGCAAGCAGCGTCGGCGACGCGTTCGCAAGTTCGCTGGCAGTCGCAGCCGTCGACGGCACGGTCGAGCGCAGATTCCAGAACGGCGCGGTCGCCGGCCAGGCATTGCTGAAGACCGGCACGCTCGAAGGCGTGCGTGCCCTGGCCGGCTATGTCATCGACGCCGCCGGGCGCCGCTTTACCGTCGTCGCGATCGTGAACGACCGCAACGCGGCGCGAGCGACGCCTGCCCTCGACTATCTCGTGCAGTGGGTCTACCGCAACGGCGCGGCCTGGGATCCGAAGCTGCAGCGCTAGTCGCGTTCGTTACATGCCCGCTATCGGCTGACTTTCGTGGAACCGTAGGTAGCCGCGAATCACCCGGTAGATGACCCAGATCGTGTCGACCGCCCAGATGCCGAACGCGATCGGAATGCCGATCAGGATCAGGCCGAGCGTGATCATGACCAGGCCGCCGAGAAGCGCCCATAACAGCGACCACCAGAACGTGCGGATGAGCCACGTGAAGTGAGACGCGACCCAGGTGCCGGCGGCGTCGCCGCGTTTCACGTACGCGATGATGATCGCCACGATGCCAATGAGACCAAGCAAGGGCGCAAACAACGGAAAACCATGCGACGCGACTCCGATCAGCGCGGTGATCGCAAACAACGCATAGACGAGCAGCGCGGCATTGACGGGCGGCTGGCGCGATACGTCCTGCGATTGGGTACTGGTGGGAACCGCCTGGTAATCAGCCATCGAAGTCTCCGGTTGACTGCAACGAACACCCCGCGCCGGCCATTGTCACTCGCATGCACCGCGCGAACCACACGCGCTGTCCAGAGGCGCGTGCAATTCCAACTGCAGCCGATAAATGGGGGACGCGAGGCGGCGTGTCAAGCCCGGGGTCAGACTCGACTTTTCCGCGACGCCGCGTGGCAGGGCGTGTAGCTTTGCGCGGAAAAGTCGAGTCTGACCCCACTTTCCGAAGCTCGGTCTGGTCCCACGCTTTCAATACGGGCGGCCGTCCTTGTGTACATACGCATTTCCGTCATCGGCGAACCTGAGGTCGTCATCCGGGTAATACGCCACGTCGGCGGCGTCACGGTTGCCGATCTCGAGATAGCGTGCCGGCTGGCCGCTTCGGTTCACGAAGTGATGCGCGTCGCCGCTGCCCGCCGGGTAGCCGGCGCAGTCACCCGCATGCAGCACCTGTTCGCCGGCATCGGTGACGAGCACGACTTCGCCTTCGAGCACGTAGACGAACTCGTCTTCAAGCGTGTGCCAGTGCCGTAACGCCGACTGACCGCCGGGCCCGAGCGTCACGAGATTCACGCCAAAACGTGTGAGGCCGCACGCGTCGCCCAACCGGCGCTTGGCCCGATCCCCCATGCGCGAGCGAAACGGCTCGGGGTAACCGGAACCTCGTTTCTCTTCGACAACGCTCGGATCGAGCGCCGGCAGACGCAGTTTCGACATGGGGTCATTGCTTCGAGAAACCGGACCGCGATGACAGCACGGTTCGACGCCCTGCGCAAGTTGCGCCGCTATAATTCGGAGCCCGCGATGCTGGGTTGCGCGGATACCGTCTTCCACAGGAGCCGACCATGAATCTCTCGCGCGAAACGCTGCTCGACGATTTTTCCGCGATGCTGTCCGAGGCCGAAGACCTGCTGAAAAAGGCCAGCACCGAAACCGGCGAGCGCGCGAAGGATCTGCGCGCGCAGGTCGAGGCGAAGCTCCTCGCCGCCAAGCTGCGGCTGCAGGAGCTCGAAGGCGAAGCGGTCGACCGCGCGCGCGCGGCTGCGCGCGTTACCGACGACTACGTGCACGACAATCCATGGGCGGCGATCGGCGCCGCTGCCGCGGTCGGCTTTCTGCTCGGCGTGCTGCTGAACCGGCGTTGATCCGCTGCCGACGAAGGGCCCACGGGGCACAGCGCCGCAATCCACATTCGACGGTAGGAACGGCGACCCGGCGATCGGCGTGTCAACGAAGCGAGTTCCAGATCGCTTCCACGCGCGCGGTCACCGCAGGATCCATGGCAATCGGCCGACCCCACTCGCGCGTCGTCTCGCCCGGCCACTTGTTCGTCGCGTCGATGCCGATCTTGCTGCCGAGTCCCGCCACTGGCGACGCGAAGTCCAGGTAGTCGATCGGCGTATTGCCGACGATCAGTGTGTCCCGCGCCGGATCGACACGCGTCGTAAGCGCCCAGATGACGTCCTTCCAGTCGCGGATATTCACGTCGTCGTCCGTGACGACGATCATTTTCGTATACATGAACTGCCGCAGGAAACTCCAGATGCCGAACATCACGCGCTTGGCGTGGCCGGCATACTGTTTTTTCATCGCGACGACGGCAAGCCGGTAGCTGCAACCTTCGGGGGGAAGGTAGAAGTCTGCAATCTCCGGGTACTGCCGCTGCAGAAGCGGCACGAACACCTCGTTCAACGCGACGCCGAGCATTGCCGGCTCGTCGGGTGGCTTACCGGTGTACGTCGAGTGATAGATCGGATCACGACGCAGCGTCATCCGCTCGATCGTGAACACCGGAAAGCGCTCGACCTCGTTGTAATAGCCGGTGTGATCGCCGAACGGGCCTTCAGGCGCCGTCTCGTAACCGCTCGCATCGTTCGCGTCCGGCTGCAGAAATCCTTCGAGCACGATTTCTGCCGACGCGGGTACCTGCAGATCATGCGTGATGCAGCGAACGATTTCGGTCCGGCCACCCCGAAGCAACCCGGCGAATTGATATTCCGACATCGTATCGGGCACCGGCGTGACGGCGCCCAGAATCGTCGCCGGATCCGCGCCCAGGGCCACCGCGACCGGAAAGGGTGCTCCGGGCGACGCGAGCGCGTGATCGCGAAAATCGAGCGCACCGCCGCGATGTGCAAGCCAGCGCATGATGACCTTGTTGCGCGCAATCACCTGCTGTCGGTAGATGCCGAGGTTCTGCCGCTTCTTATGCGGCCCGCGCGTAACGGTGAGTCCCCAGGTGATCAGCGGCGCCACGTCGCCCGGCCAGCACGTCTGGATCGGCAACCGCGACAGATCGACGTCCTTGTCTTCCCAGACGACGTCCTGGCAGGGCCCGCTCTTCCGTTCCTTCGGCGCCATATCGAGCACCTTCATGAACACGGGCCGCGTCGTGCGCCACGCATCGACCAGACTTTTCGGCGGCTCGGGCTCGCGCAGGAACGACAACAGGCGGCCGACCTCGCGTAGCGACTGCTGCCAGTTCGTCGCCTCTACCCCCATCGCCCGCGCAACACGCTCCGGGGTGCCGAACAGGTTGCCGAGCACCGGGATCGCGGCACCGCTCGGACCGCGAAACGATGCGCCGGGATTTTCGAACAGAAGCGCGGGACCGTGCGCATGTAGCGCGCGATCACAAAGCGCCGTCATCTCGTATCTCGGATCGACCGGCGCGACGACGCGCTTCAGTTCACCGCTCGCTTCGAGCTGCGCGATGAAGTCGCGAAGGTCGCGATAGCTCATGGGTTCAATGCCGGGCAGCGCGCGCGATCGCCTGCGGTGAACCTTCTGGAATTGCAATTGTGCGCCGATGTCGCCGCGCGCATAATCGCCCGGCGGCCGCCGTCTGGGGGAGAACAGGATAAAAGCTCGATCGCTGCTTGCATTCTCAACGGCATCGCTTTCACTGCTGGCGGTCGTTGGCTGTAGCACGGTGCCCGACGCCAACGACGAGCCGCGGGAGGAAAGAATCTACCGTACGGGCAGCAACCTGCCCGCGAAGGACTACGGCACCGTCCGCACGATCGACGCCGAAACGCTGCGCGATGCGGTGCGGAAAGCGGAGCAGCCGCGCCACGGCCGCTGACACGCATTCGACGTCACGCGCGCGCATCCAAGCGTGAAATTCGTACGCTGCAGCTGACGCCGACGCATGACCAAGGCGGGCGTCGCAGCAGGCGCGACCCGAGTGCGCAGCGCCTCGGCTAGATGACGGCGCCGGCGCCGCCATCCATCGGAATGACCGCACCGGTAACGTAACTCGCGTGACTCGACGCGAGAAACAGTGTCACCTGCGCGATTTCCTCCGGCGTCCCAAGGCGCTGCAACGGTATGCGCGCCTGCTGCCGCGCGAGGATTTCGTCGGCGGCGAGTCCGGTCATCCTCGCCTCGGCGTTCAGGCCTTCCTGCACGCGACCCGTCAACGTGCCGCCCGGATTGATCGCGTTGATGCGAACGCCTTTCGGCCCGTACGCCGCAGCAAGACCGACCGTCGCGAGCATCAACGCTGCATTCGCGGCGCCGCCCGGCAGGTGTACCGGGTTGGCGGTCTTGCCTCCAGCGCCGACAATGTTGACGATGCTGCCGCGCCCGCGCGCTGCCATGCGCTTCACGACGACGTCGAGCGGATGGATGTAGCTGAAGAACTTGGCGTCGAGCGCGTCGTGCCACGCGTTCGCGTTCAGCTCGTCGGGCGGATAACGCTTCGCGGCCCCGGCGGAGCTCACCAGAACGTCGATCGGTCCGAGTTGCGCTTCCACGTCGTCGATCACGCGCGCCGACTGCGCCGCATCGACGAGATCGGCGACGAACGCGACCGGGCGGTGGACGCCGGCCTCGATGCGCGCGAGAGCGGCGTCGAGGTTCTGGCGGCTTCGCGACACGAGGGCGACGCGCGCCCCTTCCCGCACGAACGCGGCTGCGCACGCAAAACCAATGCCCTTGCTTGCACCGGTGACGACGACGACCTGATTCGCGAGTCCCAGATCCATGCCGGATTTCCTCAGCGAGGGTTCGCGAAGCGCTTCTCGAGGCTGGCCATGACCGCGGGCCACGCACGCTCGAAATACGCTTTGGTCTTCGCCCACTCCTCGCCCTGCCCGTAACCGAAGTTGCGCAGCGTCAGCGACGTCTTGTTGTCTTCGACGGGCGCAAAGTCGAGATAGACGAGCGTGCGCAGCTTGCGGATCGTCGGGATCGTCGGCGGCGCGTTCCATTCGAACACGAGTTGCTGCATCGGCACGACGCTGTGGAACAGGCAGCCCTCGCTGCCCCGTGTGCCTTCCGGCAGGTCGACGCCGAACCACAGTTCGAATGCGCCACCGGGCTCGGCGACGACCTTCGCCGCCTTCGGCGCGAAAAAGCTTTCGATGCCTTCGACCGTCGTCCATGCCTTCCACACCTCGGCGACGGGCGCGTTGATGATCTTCGTCACGGTGATATCGGGCGCGAGCGATTGCGCGGCTGCGGCGTTCATGAGCATCAGAGCCAATGAGAAGAGCGTCGTGCGAATCGTAAGCATCACGGCTATGTTCATCCGAAGTGCGGTCGGCGAATCGAACATGATAACTGGCTGCTCGGCCGCCTCGAAAGACGCGTAGCCGCTTCAACGTTCCTCCAGAAACCGGCGCAGCCTGCGCCACGCGGCGAGTTTTTCCGCGAACGGCCGCGTATACGCCGGGCTCGTCGATGGCAGCACCAGCGTTTCATAACCGGCAGCGGCCCATGCCGGCTCCGCGCGACCGGCCGTGTTGCCGTTGAAGCACACCGCTTTCAGATCGCGTGCCACACGCCGGATGCGCGCGATCTCGCCGCGCTCCGCATTGCGGATCGCCGCATCGAGGCTGCCGGCGCGCTCGCAGGCGACGATCGTATCCCAGATGGCGACGCGATGCGCGCGCACGCACGACAGCCGGTCGGCGTAGGGCATCTCTGCGAGCGGCTCGCCAAGTACCGCGCCGAGCACCGGCCAGAAGTGATTGCGCGGATGCGCGTAATACTGACGCGCCGCGAGCGACGCTTCGCTCGGAAAGCTGCCAAGGATCAGCACGCGTGCATCGGCTGCGATCACGGGCGGCAATCCACGTCGACGCGGGGACGCTCGTTTCCCACGCTTGCCGCTTCGCGGCGACACCACGGGTGGCGCTGGCCCCGTCGGACGCGTCACAGCGCGCGCGGCCAGTGCGCCGCGCGGATCGCGTAGTCGAGCGCAATCCCGGTGAACACGGACAGGCCCAGCCAATGGTTACCGAGGAATGCGCGAAAACACGCAGCAGGATCGCGGTTGCGAATGATGCGGACGTGATGCATGGCGATGCCGAGCGCGACGGCGAGGCCGGCGTAATAGAAGAGGCCGAGTCCCAGCGCGTGTCCGACCAATGCCATCGCGCCGATGTAGACCGCATAACAAATCAGGATCGCCGCGATGTCGAAGCGCCCGAACGTCAACGCCGACGTGCGAATGCCGATCTTCGCGTCATCGGCGCGGTCGACCATTGCATATTCGGTGTCGTACGCGACCACCCAGAACAGGTTGACGACGAGCAGCAGCCACGCGAACGCCGGTACGCGACCGTGCACCGCCGCATAGGCCATCGGCATTCCGAACGAGAATGCTATGCCGAGGAATGCCTGCGGGATGGCAAAGAATCGCTTGAAGAACGGGTAGGCGGCGGCGATCGCGAGGGCCGGCAGCGACCACAGCATCGTTGCGCGATTGGTGAACAGCGTCAGCGTGAACGCGATCGCGGCACCGACCGCTGCGACGACGAGTGCCTCCCACGGCGCGATGATTCCGGCAGCGAGCGGCCGGTCGGCGGTGCGCGCAACGTGAGCGTCGAAGTCGCGGTCCGCCCAGTCGTTCATTGCGCAACCCGCCGAGCGCATCACGAGCGTGCCCACGACGAAAATCAGCACCAGCGACAGTCGTGGCGCGCCATCTGCGGCAAGCCACAGCGCCGACAGCGTCGGCCACAGCAGCAGCAGCGTGCCGATCGGCTTGTCGAGCCGCATCAGCCGCTCGTACGCGTCGAGGCGTTCGACCAGCGTGAGCTTGCGCCGCGGCGATGCGATCGGCTGCACGGCAGTCACGCCGCGGTCTCGCGACCACGCGGCGCATCACCGATCGGCAACGCGAGCTGGCGCGTGAGTTCGCGCGGCGCAATCTCGGCAAGCATTGCATGCGGTGTCGGATGGCGCAGGACAACGCGCAGCTCGCGCTTCAGCCGCGCATTCGACAGCCGCCTCGATTCGCCCATGAATGACAGCAGCGCGGGTGCGATCTCGCGTTCGGCGGCTTCCCACGTGATCCGGGGCGGGTGCGGCAGGTGAAATGCCTCGGCGACGGTATCGAACCATGCACCCATCTTCATCTCGGTGTCGTCGCTGACGTTGTATGCACGGTTCGGCCGCCCGCGATACAGCGCAGCGATCGCGGCCCACGCGAGGTCGTCCGCGTGCACGTGATTCGTGTACACATCATCGTCGGGCACCAGCGCGGGCGTGCCGTGCCGCAGCCGGTCGAGCGGCAATCGCGTCGGTGCATAGATTCCCGGCGCACGCAGGATCGATAACGTGACGCCGTGCGCGGCGGCAAAGCGCCGCAGCCGATCTTCAGCTGCAGCACGTCTGCGCGCGCGCGGCGTTTGCGCACGCCGCGGCCGCGTCTCGACAACGCGCGCGCCGGCGCAATCGCCGTACACGCCTGAGGTCGAG
>JAICVH010000334.1 GCA_025935435.1 Burkholderiales bacterium | reverse complement strand
GGCACGTGGTTCACGTTCGACCGCGACGGCTCGCCGTTGTGGCTCGCATTCACCGCACCCAGGACGAACGCAAGCGGTGCGTACGCCGGAACGCTCTACCGGACGACCGGACCGCCGTTCGATTCGGTTCCGTTCCTGCCGGCGCGTGTGACGGCAACCGCGGTCGGCACCGCGAGCGTCACGTTCACGAACGGCAACGCGGCGACGTTTGCCTGGACCATCGACGACGTCACGCGCAGCACACCCATCACGCGCCAGATCTTCGCGTCGCCGGGGACGATCTGCCAGTAGCCGTCAGAAGCCAAGGCGTGCGGCGGCGCCCGCGAGCGTGGCGATGCCGAGGACCGCGAAGATCAGCGCGGCGATCGCATGCACGACGTTGGTCGGCATCCGGTCAGCGATGCGACCGCCCAGCAGCACCGCGGGCGTGTTGGCGAACATCATGCCCAGCGTCGTTCCGGCAACGATCGCCCAGAACGCGCGGTACTGCGCAGCCAGTGCAACGGTCGCAATCTGCGTCTTGTCGCCCATCTCCGCAAGAAAAAACGCAACGAGCGTCGTCGTGAACACGCCGGCGTGAGGCACGCGCGGATCGCGTTCATCGTAACGGTCGGGGATCAGCGTCCATATCGCCATGCCGATGAACGAGGCACCGAGCACGAAACGCAACACATTCGGCGGAGCGACGGCCGTGAGCCACGCGCCGACGACACCCGCAAGCGCGTGATTTGCAAGCGTCGCCGCGAAGATGCCGGCGAGGATCGGCAGCGGCTTGCGAAAACGCGCGGCAAGGATGAACGCCAGCAACTGCGTCTTGTCGCCGATCTCGGCAAGCGCGACGACGCCGGTGGCGATGAGAAAAGCGCCCAAAAGCGAAGCTCGCTGCCCCGCTCAGGTCTGCGAAGACGTCACGGCCACGCGTGCATCATCCGTGCGCGCGGATAGGTCGGAAGATGCTGCAACCTGTAGCGCCCGCGCTTCGTCGACGAACAGCAGCAGCAGGCCCCCGGCCACGAACAGCACGACGATCACCAGAATGCTCGCGCGAGAACTGCCGGTCGCAAGCGCCGTGAAGCCGACGAGCAGTGGACCGACGACCGTCGCCACACGCCCTACCATGTTGTAGAAGCCGAAAAATTCGGCAGACTGCGCCGCCGGGATGATTCGCGCGAAAAAAGAGCGCGACAGCAATTGCACGCCACCCTGCACCAAGCCGACCAACGCAGCCAGCACGTAGAACTCCCATGCGAAGCGCATGAAATAGCTCCACACGGCCGCGAGCACATAGGCGACAAGGCCGAGCAGGATCATGGGTCGAGCACCGAACCGGGCGCCGAGGCGTCCGAATGCAATCGCCGCCGGGAAGCCGATGAATTGCGTCATCAGCAGCGCGACGATCAGGTCGCGTTCGCCGAGGCCGACCGCAAGCCCGTAGTCGACGGCCATTCGCGCAATCGTCCCGACGCCGTCGAGATAGAGCCACGAGGCGACCAGGAACACCATGACGTCGCGCCAACGGCGTGCTTCGCGCAGCGTCATCGCGAGCTGGCGCAGGCCCGCACGCGCAACGGCCCAACGCCTGGCGGGCGACTGCGCCGGGGATTCGCGCACGAACAGGAACAGCGGGATCGAGAACAGCGCCCACCACACGGCGACCATGCCGAATGACCAGCGCACGGCTTCCGCTGCGCTCGCAAGGCCGAAGCGCGCAGGCCACAACGTCATGGCGACATTGACCGCGAACAGTACGCCGCCGCCGAGGTACCCGAGCGCAAATCCGAGCGCGGACACCTGATGGATGCGCGACTTGGGGGCGACGTCGACGATCAGCGCGTCGTAGAACGCAGTGGCGCCCGAAAAGCCGACGCCGGCCATTGCGTACAAGAGAATGGCGACCAACCAATCGCCGCGTGTCACGAACTGCAAACCCGCCGTCATGACGATGGCCAGCGCGGTGAACAACGCGAGGAATCGCTTTCGCGTACCGCCCTGATCGGCGATCGCGCCAAGCATCGGCGACAGCAGTGCGACGATGACACCACCGGCGGCGTTCGCGATGCCAAGCTGGAACGTGCTCGTCGTCGCCTCGACGCCGGAGCTCCAGTACTGTTTCAGGAACAGCGGGAAGAACGCCGAGATGACGGTGACGGAGAACACCGAATTCGCCCAGTCGTACATCGCCCAGGCGAGGACGGGTCGGGACGCTCGCTGGATCAACGGCCCGCCCTGGTCGCGCTTGTCATCGAAACTGTTCCACCGGTTGGTTTTGATCATGCCACGAACGCATGCTCAAAAAAAACCGGCGATCGCTCGCCGGTTTTATTTGTAGAGCCTAAGTTTCGACTATGCCGCGTTCGCCGATACCTCCGACGTCTGCGCGGGCGCTGCAGCTTCTTCGGTCGTGATCATCACCGCGTCCGGCCCGAGCAACTTCTGGCGCCGGCGGGCGTTGTGATACGCAAGGCCCGTCCCCGCCGGAATCAGCCGGCCGACGATGACGTTCTCCTTGAGCCCGCGCAGATCGTCGCGCTTGCCCATGATTGCCGCCTCCGTGAGCACGCGCGTCGTTTCCTGGAACGAGGCCGCCGAGATGAACGAATCGGTCGAGAGCGACGCCTTGGTGATGCCGAGCAGCATGTGCTCGTACGTCGCCGCGTGCTTCGTCTCGTCGTTCCTCACCTTGTCGTTCTCATCCAGCAGATCCGAGCGCTCGACCTGCTCGCCGACGATGAAGCGTGAATCGCCCGCATCCTGCACCTGCACCCGCCGCAGCATCTGGCGAACGATGACTTCGATGTGCTTGTCGTTGATCTTCACGCCCTGCAGCCGGTACACGTCCTGCACCTCGTCGGTGATGTAGCGCGCGAGCGCCTCCACACCGAGCAGTCGCAGGATGTCGTGCGGATCGGCCGGACCGTCGACGATCATCTCGCCCTTGTTCACCACCTGGCCGTCGTGCGCGGTCACGTGCTTGTCCTTCGGGATCAGATACTCGTGCGCAACCCCGTCGAGGTCGGTGATGACCAGACGCTGCTTGCCCTTCGTATCCTTGCCGAACGACACCGTGCCGGTGACTTCCGCCAGCGTGCCGGCGTCCTTCGGCGCACGCGCCTCGAACAATTCCGCGACGCGCGGCAGGCCGCCCGTGATGTCGCGCGTCTTCGACGTCTCCTGCGGTACGCGCGCCAGCACTTCACCGACTGCCACCGGCTGGCTGTCCTTGACCGTGATGATGGAGCCAAGCTGGAACGTGATGTTGACCGGCAGATCCGAGCCGGCGATCTTGATTTCCTCTCCACCAGCATCGAGCAGCTTCACCTGCGGACGCACGCCCTTGGCGGTCGTGCCTGCGCGCCGTTTCGGATCGATCACGACGAGCGTCGACAGGCCGGTGACTTCGTCGACCTGCTTCGCCACCGTCACGCCTTCCTCGACGTTTTCGAACTTCACCGTACCCGCGTACTCGGTGATGATCGGCCGCGACGTCGCATCCCATTGCGCCAGGATCTTGCCCGCCTTGACCGTATCGCCGTCCTTCACCTGCAGCGTCGCGCCATACGGGACCTTGTGACGCTCACGCTCCCGGCCGTTGTCGTCGTGGATCATCACTTCGCCCGAACGTGCGATGACGACGAGCTCGCCCTTGGCGTTGGTGACGTACCGCATCAGCGCCGAGAACCGGACGGTGCCCGCCGACTTCGATTCGACTTGCGAGGCGGCCGCGGTCCGTGATGCCGCGCCGCCGATGTGGAACGTCCGCATCGTGAGCTGCGTACCCGGTTCGCCGATCGACTGCGCGGCGATGACACCGACCGCTTCGCCGACGTTCACCAGGTGGCCGCGACCGAGATCGCGTCCATAG
>JAICVH010000015.1 GCA_025935435.1 Burkholderiales bacterium | reverse complement strand
TGCCCGCGCCGGTCGCGGGTCCCTGCACGGCAAGCGTCGCGGCGCTCGGACTCTGCGCGCGCGGCCCGGATGCGGCGCGCCGCTGACGCTGGCCATCTCGTCGTCATCGCGCTGATCGGCGCGATGCTCGCCGTACACGCGTCGCTATCGTCGGCCGCAACGTCGAATGCCTCGCAGCGCGCGGCGCGCGATGCAACCCGCGCAACGGCGCAGTTCAAGATCGTCACGGCCTCCGAACGCGGCACGTATATACAGATCGGCCGCGACATCGCGCGCTTCATCGCACCGCTCGCGGGTGTGAAGCTGGACGTGTTGCCGTCCGCCGGCTCGGCTGAGAATGTGCGACGGCTGCGGTACGAACCCGGCGTGAAGCTCGCGATGGTGCAGTCGGACGTGTACCAGGCGTTCCTCGACCAGGCGGCTGCCGGCAATGTCGAGGCGGGCAACGTGATCCGCCCACTGCGGGTCGTCGCGCCGCTGTACGACGAGGAGATCTACTTCGTCGTGCGCGCCGACTCGCCGATGGAGTACGTGCACGATATCCGCGGCACGCGCATCAATACCGGCCCGATCGGCAGCGGCACGGCACTGACGACGACGACGCTGTATCGGCTGATGTTCAACGAGCCGATCCGCGAACAGGACGCGAGCTTCCTGTCGAACGAGGACGCGCTCGCAAAACTCGTCACCGACCGCTCGATCGATGTCGTCGCGATCATCGCCGGCCAGCCGGCGAAGCTGCTGATCGACATGAAGCCGGAGTCGCGCCGCTACATCAAGCTGTTGAAGCTCGATGCCGATCATTCAACCACCGCCGCCGCGCTTCGCACGTACTTTCCGGCGACAGTGCGCGCCACGAGTTATCCGAATTTGTTGTCTTCGGATCTGCCCGGACTGGCCGTCAAGGCGTATCTCGTCACGTACGATTTCAATCTTGGCGCAACAAGGCAGCATCTCGCGCGGCTGATGCGCGCACTGTGCCGCAACTTCTTCCTCCTCGAAGCGAACGGTCATCCGAAGTGGCACGAAGTGTCGTTGTCGCTTCCCGATCTCGGCGAGGGTTGGAGCTATTACGACGCGACTGCGCGCGAAATTCGCGCATGTGCCGCGGCGCGCACGAGCACGCCTGCAAACCCGCCGAAGACCTGCTCGCAGCAGGAGCGCGTCCTCGGACTCTGCGGTTAAGCTTCAGCCCACGACGGGTATACCGCCCGGGCGCCGCCGCTGCCGCATCGACCGCCCGCCGCAGCGCAGCCAGCGCCCGCTGCTGCTGTAGCGAGCGCTCCGCCGGCGCAGCTTCCGCACCCCGCATGAAACAGGCAGCGCGCGGGCCGTTTGCCTTGAAAGCGCGCCGTCGGCCCTCATAGTTGGCGAATGCCCGTCCGTTTCTGCGGCCGCTCGACCGGTTATCCGGCATGACGGCCGATCCCGCTGCCCGCCTCCTCGTCGCATGTCCGAACTGCGCGACGACCAACCGCGTTGCGCGCGATCGTATCGACGATGGTGCGACCTGCGGCAATTGCAAGGCGGCTCTTTTTCCAGGGCGGCCGTTCGCCTTGACGGCTGCGACGTTCGCGCGGCACATCAACGCCGACGTACCGGTCGTTGTCGATTTCTGGGCCGAATGGTGCGGCCCGTGCCGGATGATGGCGCCGGCGTTCGAGCAGGCGGCAGCACGCGTTGCGCCGGGCGTCCGACTTGCCAAGGTCGACACCGAAGCCGAAACCGCACTCGCGGCGCAATACGGCATTCGCAGCATTCCGACGCTGATCGCGTTTCACAACGGTCGCGAGATCGCCCGGCAGTCGGGCGCACTGCCGCTTCCTCAACTGCTGCAATGGATCACGACGCATGCGCAGAACTGACCCCGCGGACTGGATGTGGGCTGAAGCCTGCGACCTGATCGACCAGGCGGAGCGCCTGCATCGCCGTTTTTTCCACGTCAGCGGTCGTGCGCCCACCGCGTGGGAACCGCCGGTCGATCTGTTCGAAGACGAGCGCGAACTGATCATCGTGGCGGCGATGCCCGGCGTCGCGAGCGAACGTGTGCGCGTGCGTCATGAACCGGGCGTGGTTGTGATTCACGGCGAGCGGCCGCTGCCGTTCGCGGGGCTACGGCTTGCCGTAAGGCAACTCGAAATTCCCTACGGTGCGTTCGAGCGGCGCATCGCGCTGCCGGCCGGACGCTACGAGGTCGGCGCGCCCGAGCTCGTGCACGGCTGTCTCGTGCTTCGATTGCGAAGGATGGCATGACGATGAACGACGAAACGCCCCGCGTCGACCACCCGCTGACTGCGGAGGGTTCGGTGCCGGCCGACCTGGCTTCCGATCGCGCGGACGCGCGCCGCGATGCTTCGACACGTCCGGTGCCGGACGACGCGTTGATCATCCTGCCGGTCCGCAACGTCGTGATGTTCCCGGGCGCGGTATTTCCACTCACCGTCGGACGCGAGCGTTCGCGTGCCGCCGCGCAGGAGGCCGTGCGCCTCGAACGTCCGCTCGGTGTCCTGCTGCAGAGCAAGCCCGACGTCGAGGAACCGGGTGCCGACGACCTGCACTGGGTCGGCACGAGTGCGAACGTCATGCGTTACATCACGACGCCCGACGGCCTGCATCATGCGATCGCCCGCGGGCTGCGCCGATTTCGCGTGCTGCAGTTTCTCGAAGGCTGGCCGTTCACGGTCGCGCGCGTGCAATTCATCGACGATCCGGCCGAAACCGATCCGGAAATCGAGGGACGCGGCCGTGCGCTGAAGCAGCGCGCAGTCGAGATCCTGCAACTGCTGCCGCAGGTACCCGAAGAAATGGTTGCCGCCCTGCAAGGTGTCGAGGGCGCGGCGCGACTCGCCGATTTCATCGCCGGGTTGATGGACGTCGGCGTCGAGGAAAAGCAGGCGCTGCTCGAAACGTTCGATCTCAAGGCGCGGCTCGACAAGCTGCTCGAGATGCTCGCGCGTCGCATCGAGGTGCTCAAGGTGTCACGCGAAGTGGACGAGCGGACGCGCGAGTCGATCAGCGACGTCAACCGCAAGCACCTGCTTCGCGAGCAGATGCGAACGATCCAGAAGGAGCTCGGCGAAGGCGAAGAAGGCGGCGCCGAGATCGCGGAACTCGACCAGGCCATCGCCAAGGCACGCATGCCCGAAGAGGTCGAGAAAGCCGCGCGCAAGGAATTGAAGCGCCTCGAACGGATGCCCGAGGCGGCGGGCGAGTATTCGATGGTCCGTACGTATCTGGAATGGCTGATCGAGCTGCCGTGGGCGATCGACGACGAGCCTTCGATCGACATCGCCGAAGCGCGCCGCATCCTCGACGAGGATCACTTCGGCCTCGACAAGATCAAGCGTCGCATCCTCGAATACCTCGCGGTCCGGAAGCTCAATCCCGAAGGCCGCAGCCCGATCCTGTGCTTCGTCGGCCCGCCCGGCGTGGGCAAGACGTCGCTCGGCCAGAGCATCGCGAAGGCGACGCAGCGCAAGTTCGTGCGCGTTAGTCTCGGGGGTGTGCACGACGAAGCCGAGATCCGCGGCCACCGCCGCACGTATATCGGCTCGCTGCCGGGCAACGTCATCCAGAGCATTCGCAAGGCGGGGACGCGCAATTGCGTGATGATGCTCGACGAGGTCGACAAGCTCGGCGCGGGCGGTTTCCACGGCGATCCGTCTTCAGCGCTGCTCGAAGTCCTCGACCCCGAGCAGAACTCGACGTTCCGCGACAACTATCTGGCGGTGCCGTTCGACCTGTCGCACGTGATGTTCATCTGCACGGCGAACGTGCTCGACACGATTCCCGGGCCGTTGCGCGACCGCATGGAAATCATCCAGCTGCCGGGATATACGGCGCAGGAGAAGCTGCAGATCGCCCGTCGCTACCTCGTACCGCGGCAGCTCAAGGCGACCGGCTTGTCGGAGGCGCAGTGCGGAATCACCGATGAAGCGCTCCTCGCCATCATTCACGATTACACGCGGGAAGCCGGCGTGCGCAACCTGGAACGTGAAATCGGTAACGTGTTCCGCAACGTCGCCGTTCGCATCGCCGAGGGAACTTCTGCGCAGACGAGCGTCGATACCGCCGACCTGCATGCGATCCTCGGCGCGCGCAAATTCGAGGCGGAGGTCGCGATGCGCAGCGGCATCCCCGGGGTTGCGACCGGACTCGCGTGGACGCCGGTCGGCGGCGACATCCTGTTCGTCGAAGCGGCGCGGATGCCAGGCAACGGCAAGCTGATCCTGACCGGGCAGCTTGGTGACGTGATGAAGGAAAGCGCGCAGGCGGCGCTGTCGCTCGTCAAGGCGCGCGCACGGCCGCTCGGGATCGACGCCGATGTGCTCGAAAAGTCGGACATCCACGTGCACGTGCCGGCCGGGGCGACGCCCAAGGACGGTCCGAGTGCGGGCGTTGCGATGTTCGTCGCGCTGACGTCGCTATTGACGGGGCGCCCGGTACGCAGCGACGTCGCGATGACCGGCGAGATCAGCCTGCGCGGTCTCGTTCTGCCGATCGGCGGCGTCAAGGAGAAGGTGCTGGCGGCGCTGCGTGCGGGCATCACGACGGTGATGCTGCCGAGGCGCAATCAGCGCGATCTCGAGGACATCCCTTCCGATGCACGCGCGCAGCTGACGTTCGTATGGATGGACGAAGTCGACGATGCGATCGCCACGGCGCTCGCGCCGGCCATTGCAGAGGCGACTTCGGGGTCGGAGCAATAACTCGCGCCGCCACCGTTAACAGGAGTGGCGCGTCAGCGCGCGACCCTGACTCCGACCCCCGGAGTCGCACGCCGCCGCGCTTCCGTCACGCGTCGGCGAAGAGCGTCAGCGATTTCTTCGACGCCTGTTTCACCTGCTCGAACGTGCACTGACCGGGCGCCTTGTCGGGACGCCAGCGCAGCAGGCTCGTGCCGTGGCGAAAGCGTCCGCTATCGAAGTGGTCGTAGCGGACTTCGACGACCAGCGCGGGACGCAGCGGCTGCCATTCACCCGTGCGTTCGGTGCTCCAGCGGCTCGGCCCGCCGGGTGCCCGACCGGTGAACCCCGGTGGCTGAACGAGCGCCTCGAGCTTGCGGGTCACCGCTTCACGTTCGGCGTTCGGTATGTTGGAAGTGAAGCCGACGTGATGCAGCAGTCCGTCGTCGTCGAAGAGGCCGAGGAGCAGCGAGCCAACGACGGGTGAACCCGATCCGTAGCGGAAGCCACCGACGACGCAATCGGCCGACCGCATGCGCTTGAATTTCTGCATGCCGAGCCGGGTGCCCGATTGATACGGCAGATCAATCCGTTTGGCGATCGCCCCGTCGAGTCCCGTGCCGAGCGAAGCGAACCACGCATCGACGTCACTCCGGGCGTGGGCGACGGGAGACAAGCGGAATGACGGCGCATCGTGGAATGCGCGTGCGGCGAAGCGCTCGAGCGCCGGGCGCCGCACGGCGAGCGGCTGATCGACGAGCGACTGGCCGCGTGCATCGACGAGCAGATCGAACACGATGTACAGCGCTGGATGCTCGCGCGCGAGCTTCTGCACGCGACTTGCCGCCGGATGGATGCGCATCAGCAGCTCATCGAAGGACAGCGCACCGTTTTCGGGTACGACCAGTTCGCCGTCGAGCACGCAGCGCGGCACACGCAGCGCCTCCATGGCCGCGACGATCTCGGGAAAATAGCGGTTGAACGGTTGCCCCGCCTTCGAACGCAGGTCGACGTCCGTGCCGTCCTTGAACGCGAGGCAGCGAAAGCCGTCCCACTTCGGTTCGTACTGCCACTGCGCACCCGCAGGCAGCGCCGCAACGAGCTTCGCCTCCATCGGCGCGTAGTCGACGGTCAGCGGCAGGTTCATCGATTTCGGGCGTTACATCGAGGGCGCATACAGCTACCGCGCGGTGGTCGCGAGTGCCTCGAGCACGCGCGCAAGATCGAAACGCCCGCGCCGCGCGCACATCGGCGCCCACAAATCACCGACTGCGGCGAGCCGCGACGGCATGTTCGTGATGTGGAAGTCGTCGATCGTCGCTCCGCCTTCGAGTTCCTCCCAGGTGACGGGTGCCGACACGGTCGCGCGTGGCGTTGGTCGCGGCGAGTACACGGAGGCAAGCGTGCGTCCCCAGGCGTTCTGGTTGTAATCGACGAGCACGCGGCCCGGCGGACGCTTTGCGATCCGGTATTCCGCGGTGATGAGGCTCGCGTTGCGCTTCGCGAGCGCGAACGCAAGCTCCTTCGCGAGCGCCCACACCTGCTTCTGCGTCGGTCCGCGCACGATCGGGACATAGACGTGCACTCCTTTCGAGCCGGTGGTCTTCGCGTACGACGGCATGCCGAGCGATGTCAGTGCGTCGCGGACGACCAGCGCCGTCGCGCGAACGTCGTCGAACGTCGCCGGCGGCACCGGGTCGAGGTCGAAATGCAGGTAATCCGGGCGGTCGACGTCGTCGCAGCGCGCATACCAGGGATTGAGATCGATGCACCCGAGGTTCACGAGCCATAGCAGCGACGCGAGATCCTGCACGATCGGAAATGCGATCACGTTGCCCGACCCGTGCGTGATCGAACAGGTTTCGATCCACTCGGGGCGCGGTTCGGGCGCGCGTTTCATGAAGAACCACTCGCCCGCGGCGCCGTTCGGGTAGCGCTTCATCACCATCGCGCGGCCCGCGAGGTGCGGCAGCAGCGCCTCGGCGACCGTGGCGTAATAGCGAAGCAGGTCGGCCTTCACCAGCTTCAGCGTCGGCCAGAACGTTTTGCGGAGGTTCGTCAGGTGCACGTCGCGACCGCCGATCGCGAGCGTCGCGCGATCGGCGTCGTTCGGGATGGCAAGCGCCGCGCGGTCGCGCTTGTCCGGGGCCACCGGGCGAGACGTCGATCGCGGCGTGGCGGTCATCGCGCCAGCCGATCTTTCGCGCGGATGTCAGGTACGAAGGCCTGGCGTGCCGCGTGCTCGTTCAGTGCGGGGCGTGCCGCGTGCTCGTTCAGTGCGGCGCGCGCTGCGCGCGCGAGCGCCGAACCTTCGATCAGCGCATCGAACGTTCGACCGGGCTCCCAGCGGCCGCGGCTGCCGCCGAACGCGATGTCGTGCTGCATGAGCCACGCCTCGATCGCGCCGACGTTCGCATGCGCCGGGTGGCTGTCGATGACGGCCGCGACCGGCGTTTCGATCTCGTGGGCAACGACGACGCTTCCGCCGCGATCGAAGACACCGCGTTCAATGCATGCGTCGACGCAAGCATTGATCAGCGCGCTGCCGTTCGTAGGCAGTGGCCGCGCGCTCGAATGCGGCAGTTCGCACACGATGCCGACGCACTCGCGGTCGCGGCTCGTCGTGCAGTTGCGCAGCATCACGACGCGATCGAATGGTGCATCGTCGCCAAACGCAATCCAGTCCACCCGAGGCGGCGACGCTCGGACGCCGATGTTCACACAGCGCAACGATACCGTTTGCAAGCGAGCGGCAGCAGCGGCGACGTTTGCAGGCACGTGATCGCCCAGCAACGAAACGAGCGAGGGCAACGAAACCGTGGCAATGAGGCGTCGATACCGGATGGAACGACCGTCGTCGAGCCATGCCACGTGGTGCGCGGGCTCGATCCGCACGACGTTCGCGTGCCGCAGATACTCGCCGCGCATGAGCGGCAGAAAACCGTCGATCAGCGCCTGCATGCCGCCGTGAATCGGATAGCCGATCGACTCGGGCGTAGCGTGGGCTACCGCGTCGTTGCGTACGCTGAAGCCTCCATCGTCCGCATCCCGGTGTGCAGAGCGATTGCCATGGAACGCGATCCGTTTGGCGTGCCATGCCACGTTGTCGCCGAGCAACATCTGATAGAGCGCATCGAGCTCGCTGCCGCGTCGATCGATGATCGTCGGCGTGGCGTCGAACACGTAGCCGAGATCGTCAGTTGAGCGGCGCGAACCGCCGGCGGTGACGTCCCGCTCGACCAGCAGGCTGCCCTCGCCGAACGCGTGCGCAGCGGCGAGGCCCGTGGCGCCCGCACCGATGATCAGGCAATCGCACCGAAGTGTCTGACGGCGTCTCGTGGCCGCACGCATGCGCGTTGCCGGCGTGCGCTTCGACGCTCGAAAGCGGGGTAGGTCGTCATCGAACGCAACGCCGAGCATCGCGCGTGCACCCGCGCACATGCCGCGATCGCGAACCGCGTCGACGCGCTGCACCACATCGTTCGCGCGATCGCCGGCGGTCACCTGGACGTCGGCGATCGTGAGCAGCGCGCGATGGCGCTGCAGGAAGCGCGGATCGGCCCGCGTGGTGGTCGTCAACTGCGCGTCAGACTCGTACACGACGACATCCGGCACGATATGCTCGATCATCGGCAATGCAAGCGGCGTCTGCAGCCAGACGCCTACGCGGTACGCGTTGCTCGACGCGATCGCTTCAAGTGCTGCGTCGACCGCGTCCGGCAGCGCCTCGTCGACGTCGGTGTCCTCCGCAGCCGGCAGCGTGCCGAACCGAATTCCATCGCATTGCGTCGGCGTTGCCTCGCCGCCCGGTATCGGTTCGATGACGATCATGCTCCACCGGCGTGCCAGCGCAAGAAACCGCTCGCGCTGGGAGTCGGGCAGCGAACGCCATCGCGTTGCCAGCACGACGATCATCGCGGTGACCCGGTTGCGCAGAAGGTCGTCAACATTGCCGCCGGCGGACGTCCAAACGCCGGCATCGCCGAAATCGGCCTGCACGCTCCGCAATGCGCGGAGGTACGGAAGATTCAACCGGTCGCGTTCGACTCCGTCGCGCGTACGCGTGCGATCCCACATGCCGGAATGATGCCAGTGCGACGGGTTTTCCCAATCGGGACGATCCGTGATCGGATAAAGGCAAATCCCGGCGACATGTGCGCCTTCGTCGAGCGCGCCGCGGACCTCGGTGGCGGTTTCGAGAAGCCAGCGGCTCCGACCGACGCCGAAGTGGCTCGTTTCGGCAAGCAACAGCGGGCACTGGTAGCGCTCGTACACCTCGCGCAGCAGGCGTCGAAGCGGTGCGCGGCGCGCGTCCGCCAGATGCCAGTGCAAGCGCTGCTCGCTATCAAGCTCGAACTGGTTCGCGTGATAGTAGTTGACGCCGACGAAATCGACGTACGACGGCGCGCCGCCGAGCTGCGGTTCGGTGCGTCCGCTCAACATGTCCCATGCCTGGAACTGGTAGGCGCGAAGGCGTGCCGCGTCTTCGGCGCGATCGGGCCGGTCGGGCGGTGCGACGATGTGAACGATCGGGTCGACGTGAAGCAGGCGTGCACCCGGAATGACATCCCGAATCGCGACGCAACCGGCGAGCGCAGCGCGTACCAGGCGCATTTTCAGCGCGTACCCGTTTGCCTGCGAATCCGGTCCGCCACCCCGAAACGGATGGATCAGCGCCGACTCGGTGATCGCCCATGCGAGAAACGAAATCTCGTTGACCGGCGAGAACAGCGGCCGCGGATCCGACGGATCCGAGACCGCTGCCGCGGCCTTTCGCGCGAAATCGGCGAAGCGTTCCGCGAGCGCATCGTCGAACAGCGACACGTCGTCCGGCCAGCCGTAATGCCAGAGCGTCCAGATGATGGACAGTCCCGCGCGATGCGCTGCTTCCGCGCGTCGCTTCGCACCGTCGAGATCGATGCGGCCGTCGCGTTCGCTACGCCACCAGCCGACGCTTTCCCGGATGACCCGAATGCCGATCGCACGCATGCGGGCGTAATCGCGCACGACGTTGGCTGCGTGCCCGGTGGCGTCGACCATGTCGACGGGCTGACCCTGACTGTTCCGATGATCGGCACCTTCGAAACCGGCGATGAAGAACGAGGCGAGGGCCGCGTCGTTCGCGCTGACGTTCGGGTGAATGGAAGGAACGCTCAAGGCGTGCACACGGTCGCGTTCGCCGAGCCCTTGGGCAAGCGAACGCCGTTCGAAACGGAGTGTTTACCGCTGCAAGTGGCGTGCCGTGAAATTCCGATGTGAAATCAGCGGGCCACGCGCTGGACCCGGGCAAGGCTTACCGGTTGCGCGTGGAAATCGCCACGCCGCTCGCAGGCGTGAAGGGCTGCTATATTGACCGACTGGGATGCAGTCGTCACGCGGCCGAACGCAGTTCCAGTCGAGGAGATCCGGTTGAAGCCAGCAGGAGCATGGAGGTTCGTAGGTAGCGCGTTGCTAGCAGCGGCCGCGCTTTGCGCACCGGCGGCGGCGCAGCAAAAGATGGAAATTTCGATCACGCGCCAGCCCGGCATTCTGTACCTGCCGTCGCACGTAATGGAAAAGCAGCAGTTGATCGAGAAGGAGGCCGCGAAGCTAGGCGTTCCGAACCTCGTCGTTCACTGGGCGAGCCTGAGCGGCGGCGGTGCGCAGACCGACGCGCTGCTCGCCGGGAATGTCGACGTCGTCAACACCGGCGTTGGCAACCTGCTGTTGTTATGGGACCGCACCAAAGGTGGCGTCAAGGGCATCGTCGCCAATTCGGCGCTGCCGCTCACGCTGATCACGCGCAATGCGAACATCCGCACGCTGAAGGACTACACGCCGAACGACCGGATTGCCGTGCCGACGCTGAAGGTCTCGACGCAGGCGATCCTGCTGCAGATGGCGAGCGAGCGGACGTTCGGCGCCGACCAGACGACGAAGCTCGATCCGAATACCGTACAACTCGGTCATCCGGATGCGGCGATCATGATGGCGAATCCGCAGGGCGAGGTCACGAGTCATTTCGCAGCGCCCCCGTTTTCGTATTTCGAGCTCAAGAACGTGAAGGGCGCGCACATCGTGCTGTCCTCCCCGGACATTATAGGCGGCCCGCTTACGCAATCGCAGTTCTTCACGACGACGAAGTTCGCGGACGCGAATCCGAAGGTCGTCGCGGCGATCAAGGCGGCGACGTTCGTCGCCATCGACTTCATCCGCAAGAACACGCCGGAAGCCGTCGACATCTACCGCGAGATCACCAAGGACAAGATGAGCGCCGACGAAATCCTCGACATGCTGAAACAGCCCGGCATGATGGAATGGATCGCGGCGCCGCAAGGTACGATGAAGTTCGCGGCACACCTGCACAAGGTCGGCACGCTGAAGACGATGCCGAAAGCATGGACCGACTACTATCTGCCAATCACCGCCGACCTGCCGGGCAACTGACGCGCCAACATGAGCCGCTTGGCCGACGCGACGCGCGCCAGCTTTCGAACCGTCAGCACCGCAACGATCACGACGGCTCTGTTCAAGCGCGGCCTCCGCAACCAGTTCGTTCAAGACGTCCGTCCGCTCAACGCGGACGCGGGCCCTATGGTGGGAGAGGCCTATACCCTTCGCTACATTCCGGCGCGGGAGGACCTGAATCCGATCACGGTGTTCAAGGAGCGGACGCACCCGCAGCGCCGCGCAATCGAGGAGTGTCCACCCGGTGCGGTTCTCGTCATCGACAGCCGCCGAAATGCGCGCGCGGCATCGGCGGGATCGATTCTCGTCACGCGGCTGATGAAGCGCGGCGTGGCGGGTATCGTCACCGATGGGGGCTTTCGTGACTCGCCAGAGATTGCACGGCTTGCGATTCCAGCGTATCACCAGCGGCCGGCCGCGCCCACGAACCTGACCCTGCATCAGGCGATCGACCTCGACGTGCCGATCGGCTGTGGCGACGCTCCGGTGTTTCCGGGCGACATCGTCGTCGGTGACGCGGAAGGCGTCGTCATCGTGCCGGCGCATCTCGCCGACGACATCGCCGGCGAGGCGGTGGAGATGACGGCCTTCGAGGATTTCGTCGCCGAAGAGGTGATGAAGGGAAGGTCGATTCTGGGACTCTACCCAGCCACCGATTCACAGACGTCGCAGGACTTCGCAGCATGGCGCGCCGCGAGGGGGCGCTAGCTCGAGACCACACCGACACCAACGGGACGCGTTACATGAAGACAGCAGCCAACTACATCGCGGGCGAATGGCTCGAAGGCGCAAATGCCGCCGAGGACATCAACCCGTCGAACACGGCCGACGTCGTCGGCGTGTTCTCGCGTGCGGATCGTGTTGAAACCCAACGCGCGATCGCGGCAGGCAAGCAGGCGTTTCCAGCGTGGTCGCGTGGGTCGATCCAGCAACGCCACGACATTCTGAAGCGCGTAGGCGACACGATTCTCGCGCGCAAGGACGAGCTCGGAAAGCTGCTCGCGCGCGAGGAGGGCAAGACGCTGGCGGAGGGTGTTGCCGAAACCGTACGCGCCGGGCAGATCTTCCTGTTCTTCGCGGGGGAATGCGTGCGCATCGCGGGCGAGAAAATCGCATCGGTGCGTCCCGGCATCGACGTCGAGATCACGCGCGAGCCGCTCGGCGTCATCGGGTTGATCACGCCGTGGAATTTTCCGATCGCGATTCCGGCGTGGAAGATCGCGCCTGCGCTTGCCTACGGCAACTGCGTCGTCTTCAAGCCGGCGGACCTGGTGCCGGCGACCGCGCACGCGCTGTCGCAGATCATCGTCGAGTCCGGCATTCCAGCAGGCGTTTTCAATCTGGCGATGGGACGCGGATCCATCGTTGGCGAAACGCTGATCCGGCATCCGGATATCGCGGCCATTTCATTCACTGGATCCGTTGCGACGGGCAGGACGATCGCGGCCGCGTGCGCGGAAGGGATGAAGAAATTCCAGCTCGAGATGGGCGGCAAGAATCCACTGGTCGTGCTCGACGATGCCGATCTCGCGGTCGCCGTCGAATGCGCGGCGAACGGTGCATTCTTCGCAACAGGCCAGCGCTGCACGGCCTCGTCACGGCTGATCGTGACCGACGGCATTCACGACCGTTTCGTTGCAGCGCTGACCGAGCGGATGAAGTCGCTGGTCGTCGACGATGCGCTGAAGGCCGGCACGCACATCGGACCTGCCGTCGACCAGGCGCAGCTCGATCAGGATTTGCGCTATGTCGCAATCGGCAAGCAGGAAGGCGCGCGCCTGGTTGCCGGAGGCGATCGGCTGTCGCGCGATGCGCCCGGCTTCTACGTCGCACCGACGCTCTTCACCGACGTTCGCAACGACATGCGCATCGCGCGCGAGGAGATATTCGGGCCGGTGGCTGCGGTGATTCGCGCGAAGGATTACGACGCCGCACTGGAACTGTCGAACGACACGTCGTTCGGTCTCGTGGCTGGCATCTGCACGACGAGTCTCAAGCACGCGTCGCATTTCAAGCGCAATGCGGACGCGGGCATGGTGATGGTCAACCTGCCGACGGCCGGCGTCGACTATCACGTGCCGTTCGGCGGGCGCAAGGGCTCGAGTTACGGCGCGCGCGAGCAGGGCCGCTACGCCGCCGAGTTCTACACGACGGTCAAGACCGCCTATACGAACGCGTAACCCGTTGCGTCCTGTGGATGCGGCGAGGGGATGCGGGGCCGCAGTCGGGTTCGCCGTGCGCTACATCCGCGCTGTCGCGTTCGCGGGTGCGCTACATCACCGCAGTCGCGTTCGCCGTGCGCTAGATCCGCGCTGTCGCGTTCGCGGGTGTGCTACATCCCCGCAGTCGCGATCAATGGCCGCGTCGGGCGCGGGTTTTCGCTGCCTTGCGCGCCGCCGCGGAACGACCCTCGGCTCCCTTCGTGGATGCTGCCTCACGAGCCGCTGCAGAGCGGTCGGAAGCGCTGCGTTGGCGCGCAGCGGCTTTCGCGTGGCGACTCAAGGCGGTCTTGGACGCCGCGGCGTGCGGTTCGCGTTCGAGCGCCGCTTCGGTCGCGCGCGATCGCTTCCGCGACACCGGATGCTTCGCGCCGTCGTGGCCAGCGGCGTAGGCGCGAACCGCGCTCTTCCGGGTTTGTTCCGACGTCGATCCCTTGCGCGGGGGCGGCAGGTCCACGCCGGCACGTCGCGCCTTGGACAAGCCGATCGCGATCGCCTGCTTGGTCGAACGCGCGCCGTGCTTGCCTTCGCGAATGTGATCGATTTCCTCGCGGACGAACTCGCCTGCCTGCGTGCTGGGCGCCTTGCCTTCGCGCTTGTCGCGTGCGGCGCGCTGCAGTGTCTTGCGTTCCGGCATCGTGGCCTCCGTTCGAGCGGCCGCGCGTACACGCCGCGCAAGCCTGGAATGGCAACGATGCACATATGCGCTCGCGCGTGAAAGCGGCGAGGGACCGAACCGAATGTCAGGCTGCTCCTACGGCGCGCGTGTTGGTACGGCAGGATTGGAGCGCGGCTGCGTTAGCATGCATGCAGCCATACACCGCGCGCGGGCCTGCAGGTGGTCGGCGTCGGCGGTCGATGCAAAGACGTGATGGCGTGCTCGCCGGGCGCCTTGCGCGTTGGGATGGGGCCGTTGATGACTTCGCTGGAATGCAATTCACGCATGGACTTCCTGGAGCGCGCGCGGTCGCAGATTCGCGGACGCGGGCTACGGGTCGTCTTTCCCGAAATGGCCGACGCACGCATTGCCGCGGCGGCGGAGCGCTTGCGCGCCGAGGATCTCGCAGAACCGGTCGCGACCG